>NZ_JBVVQR010000001.1:0-235568 GCF_055811535.1 Mesorhizobium sp. WSM4816
CGAACGCTTCACCCCAGCCGAATGCGCCAACTACTTCAAGGCAGCTGGATACGACCCAGATTAAACAGGACGCGCTCTAGAGGAAACCGCGGCGGATGCCATATTGGTCGAGCTTGCGGTAGAGCGTTGGCCGGGAGATGCCGAGCCGTAGCGCGACTCGGCTGAGGTTGCCGCCTTCCGCCGCCAAGGCGTTCTTCATTGCCTGGCGTTCGGCATCGACGAGCGTGCCGCCCAATTCATGCGCGGATGCACTGCTGTCCGACCCGGCTTCCGATCCGGAGCCGGACGCGGTGATCTCCTCGGGAAGGTCGTAAAGTCCGATGTCGCGGCCGCGCGCCAGGACATGCAGCCGCCCGATGAGGTTCTTCAGTTCGCGTACATTGCCCGGCCAACCGTAGGCGAGCAGCGCATCGAGTGCTTCGCGCGAGAATTCCAGCGCGTCCTCGCCCGCTGCGGTGGCGATGTGCCTGTTGAAATGTTCGACCAGCAGTAGCACATCCTCGCCGCGCTCGCGCAGCGGTGGAACAGTGATCGAAACCGCGCCAATTCGATAGTAGAGATCGCGGCGGAATCGGCCTGCGGCAATCTCGTGCTTGAGATCGCGATTGGTCGAGGCGACCAGGCGCACATCCACCGGGCGGCCCCGGCTGTCGCCAATGCGGTTGACCACGCGCTCTTCCAGGACACGCAGCAGAAACGGCTGGATCTCGAGCGGCAATTCGCCGATCTCGTCGAGACTGAGGACGCCGCCATGGGCGAGCTCGAAAACCCCCGGTTTGCCTTCACGCGAGGCGCCCGTAAAGGCGCCGGCGACATGGCCGAACAACTCGCTGCCGAACAGGTCCCTGGTGATCGCCCCGCAATTCATGGCGATGAACGGATCGTTCGCCGTGCGCCGGCTGCCGGCATGGACAAGCCGCGCAAACAGCTCTTTCCCGACCCCTGTTTCACCTTCGACCAACAGCGATGTTACGCTGCTCGACCGGGCGACGCGGCAGGCGACGTCGATGGCGGCATGCAGCGCTTCGCTTTCGCCGACGATCATGGCGACAGCATCCTGAAGATGCTTGTTCACTTCCCGGTGGACCACCGCCGCGCTGGAGACTGCCGGCACGGACGGGAACACCAGCGCCGCGCCGCGGAGGTCGCCATCGAGCTTGAGCGGGGTGATATGGCAGGATCGCAGATGGGCCGGCAGCGCCCTGGCAAGGTCGGCTTCGGAGCCGGAGGACGGAAGGTTCATCAGCCAGCGGCCACGGCCTGGCTCCATCGGGCCGTCCATCATCTCAGTGGCCTCGCCATCAGGCACATTGTTGCAGAAGATGGCACGACCGCGGTGGTCGACGATTACCAGCCCGTCCTTTCGGCGGTAGCCGGGAGCCGATGAAATGAAAGCTTCGAGCAGGCGCGTGCGCTGTTCCTGCTGCTGTTCGGCCAATGCCTTTTCGATCTGCCGGGCTGTCGCGGCGACGAGCGCGGTGTTGTGCGGCCTGAAGATCGGCGAATAGCCTGACAGGTCGACCACACCGATGATCTTGCCGTCCAGCGGGTCGCGAATCGGCGCGCCGGCGCAGGTCCAAGATTTGATGCCGGCGCAGAAATGCTCGGCCGCATGCACGAAAGTCGGCTCGCCGGTCCACAGCGCCGTACCGATGCCGTTCGTCCCGACGGCATCCTCGTTCCATTTGCCGCCGATGGCGAGGTGGATATCCATGCCGTCATGCAGCGTCTTCTTGTCGCCGATGGCGTCGATCAGCACGCCGTCGCTGTCGGCCAGAACCAGCATCGCGCCGGTCCCGTCCAGTAACTGGCCAAGCGAGGCGAACGACCGCCGCGCCGCCGAAAGCAGTTCTGCATTGGCCCGGGTAAGATATTCGATTGCGTCGCGATCACTGCTCAACGGCGCTTCAATGCCTTGAGCGTTGATGCCGCCGGTGGCACTGCGATACCAGGAATCGTGAATGAGGGAGCGGACGTGGCTTAAGTGGACTGGATCGCCGGCGCATTTGGGCTCGTCAGCCAGGAAACTTTCCCAGGCGCGCATGGTGGCACGCTCGTCATAGTCGATGTTGCTCAGAGCCATTTGGCCGGTGGCCAGCGACCTACGCGCCGGAAGGGCATCGATCTTCATCTGATTGGGGGCTATCTCGCGTTTCATTCAGTCATCACAGAACCTTTGAGGTATGCCATTTCTGCATGCTGTCGCGTTCGTAGGCTGCCGCGAGCTGGACGTGAAGAAGCACGCCCAGGCGTTAGCCTGATCAGTTGATGCCGAGTTTCGCGCCGATGTCGAAGGCAAGCTGTTCTTCGGTATAGGTGGCAGCGAGGCGGGATCCGTCCATGTCGGCAAGCGCCTCGGCAACGATTTCGTCAACCGGCGAGAAGAAGCCATTCTGCTTTGTTGCCAGCACGAAGACCTGGTCGCCGCCGCGGTCGCGGATATCGCCGAGGTGATGAAGTTGACGGCCTGTATTCCGATCCTTCGAAATGACGCGGCCGTTCATGGTGACTTGGATGGACGGCTTGGCCTCGGCCACCGCTGCCGCGCCGCCACCGACATGGATGATCAGGCCTTCCGCCTTGGGTTGCTGGCGTGGCTTTCGCGAAGCTGAATAGCCGCCACCGCTGATCTGGTCGGCAAGGCGGACGATGGTCGAGCGGTTCTGCTCGATCAGTCTTTTGACTTGTGCGTCCTCGCGCCGCGGGCCATCACGCTTGGAGATAATCTCGACCATGAATCCTCCCAGATTCGCTCCGCGTCGCCGTTTCTACCGGCTCAATTTTGCGGTGAACCCTACACCGCCTCGGCGAAGTTCGCCATTCATATCAAGATAGCGCCAAAATTTGCTTTGCTGGTAGCAGGCGGCTGCTACACGGGATTTCCGATAATCGGAACGCCCGCTTGCTCAGATGCACGCCCGCTGCCATGCTGGCCTCGGCATGCGGCTAGGCTTCATTGAGGCGGCGGTGAAAGGCGAGAGGCTCGACTTGCGACGGACTATCTGCTCGCCATCGTCGCTACAAGATCGCTGAAACGCTCGCCCTGGATGCTGACATGCTGGCGCAGGAGCGTGCGCGCCTGCTCCGCGTCGCCTGCGAGGATTGCTTCCACGATTGCGCCATGCTCAGCGAACGACGTGGCAACGCGGTTGCGCACGCGCAGTTGGAGACGCCTGTAGGGCTGCAGACGGCGATGCAGCGCGACGCACTGCTCGGCCAGAAAACCGCTGTGGCTGGCAGTGTAGATAGCTTTGTGAAAGCGTTCGTTATCGTAATAATAGGCGTCGCTGTCGCCGGCCGAAGACGAACGCTCGCAATCTGCATGCGCGGCCAGGATCGTTGTGCGATCGGCATCGGTGAACCGTCGCGCGGCCAACGAACCGGCCAAGCCTTCAAGTTCCGCCATCACCTCGAACATTTCGAAAATGCGGTGCGGTCCCGGATCGATCACCACGGCACCCCGGCGCGGCCGGATCTCCACCAGCCCGATTGCGTTCAACTGCATCAGCGCCTCGCGCACCGGCGTTCTCGAGACGCCGAAGCGTGTTGCCAATTGCACCTCGTCCAGTCGTGCACCGGGGGCGAAGTCGTTCGAGATTATGCCGTTTTCAATCTCGTCCCGTAGGCGCTGAACGACATTCTCCGACATTTTTGGGCCTTCCAATGCAGCATCACAAGTCTTGTATGCAAGAATGTTGACTTTGCGTACAAGGACGTCTAATAACAATACCACAAAAGGCAAGTCGCACACAAATGGGTGGGACGCATCCGAGCACCGGCACGCGTCGAGGACGCGCGGCGGCGCCGATTTCGATATTTTTGCCAGGAGGGACTCCGACATGGCAGGCATCTCGTTCTTTAGCGATATGGTGCAAAGCATTACCGATCGCGGCCGCAGGCTGGTTGCGGCAGGGGCGCGCAGCGAACCGGTCCAAGCCGAGACGAATATCGAAACACTCTGCGACATGCTGTTGTCGAGCCGGGGCGAGGCCTCGGGCATGGCATTGGCCGCCGAGGTCCTTCAGCGCTGGGCCCAACTGGACGCGGCCGGTCAGCAAGACTTCGTGCGTATGCTTCACGAACAGTTCGGCCCAGACATCGCCAAGCTTGACAAAGCCATCGAGCGCTACCGCAGCGACAGGAGCTCGGACGCCGTCATCGAACTGCACCAGGCCGCCGAGCCGCGTCGCCAGGAACTGGTGCGCAGACTGAACCTGGCCCCCAAAGGCACGGCAAGGCTGGTGGAGATGCGAGAGCGCCTGTTAGCCATGAAGGATGCGACGGAACCGTTTCGCGCTGTCGATGCTGACTTCGCCCACCTGTTCGGCTCATGGTTCAACCGCGGTTTTCTGACCCTGCGTCCGATCGACTGGTCGACGCCGGCCGACATCCTGGAGAAGATCATCAGATACGAGGCGGTGCATGAAATCGCCGGCTGGGAGGAACTGCGGCGGAGGCTGGCTCCAGCCGACCGCAGATGCTTTGCGTTCTTCCACCCGCGTCTCGCAGACGATCCGCTGATCTTCGTCGAGGTTGCGCTGACCAGGGCGATTCCCTCTGCCATCGCTGATGTGCTCGATGTAAACCGTTCGCCGATCACGGACCAGGACGCCACCACCGCTGTCTTCTATTCTATCTCCAACTGCCAGGACGGACTGCGTGGCATCTCTTTCGGGAATTTTCTGATCAAGCAGGTGGTGGAGGATTTGCGCCGCGACCTGCCTGGCTTGAAGACCTTCGTGACGCTGTCGCCGGTTCCGGGTTTCGCTGGCTGGCTGGCAAGACTGCGCAAGGCGGCCGATGCGAGCCTCGATGATCAGGCCCTCAAGACGCTCGAGCTGCTGGACGATCCGAACTGGGCGGACAATCCGCAGAAGGCACGGCTCGTTGAAGCGGTGCTTCTCCCGCTCGCAGCACGCTATTTCATTAGGGAACGGGCCACCGGCAGACGGCCGGTCGATCCTGTGGCGCGTTTTCATTTGGGCAACGGCGCTCGCCTTGAACGGCTGAACTTCCTCGCCGATCGCTCCGCCAAGGCGATGCGGCAG
The DNA here is from genome assembly GCF_055811535.1 of Mesorhizobium sp. WSM4816. NCBI lineage: Bacteria > Pseudomonadati > Pseudomonadota > Alphaproteobacteria > Hyphomicrobiales > Phyllobacteriaceae > Mesorhizobium > Mesorhizobium sp. WSM4816. The sequence continues at coordinate 5,049 of NZ_JBVVQR010000001.1, forward strand.
TCCCACGGCTTGATGGTCAACTACTTTTACAAGTTGGACGACATCGAGGCGAACCACGAAGCCTTGGCGCAGCATGGCGAGATCGCTGCTTCGCCGGAGGTGAGAAAACTGGCGGCAACCGCTTCGACCGACACCGATATCGCGGCCCCGGTTCGTCGACGCCGCACCGAAATGCAGAAAACCTAATAAGCAGATTGGGAGGAGTTCAATGAGCAATCATCTGTTCGACGCCATGCGAGCATCCGCCAAGTCAGGCGAGTCGATTTTCATCGAGACCATTGATGGTCAGCGTTGGACCTATGCAGATGCGCTGCGGCTCTCCGGACAGATCGCCAGCGCAATTGATGTGCTCGGCGTTCGCCCGGGCGACCGCGTCGCGGTCCAGGTGGACAAGAGCCCGCAGGCTCTGATGCTCTATCTCGCATGCGTGCGCTGCGGGGCGATCTATCTGCCGCTGAATACCGCCTATACGCTGGCTGAACTCGACTATTTTATCGGTGACGCCGAACCGCGGGTGGTCATCGTCTCCTCGAAGTCGCGAACCGATGTCGAGACGATCGCGCACGGCTACGGCGCGATTGTCGAAACGCTCGATGCGGACGGCGCCGGGTCGCTGATGGAGTTGGCCCGGGACGAGTCTGACGATTTTCTCGACGCGGCGCGCGCGCCTGACGATCTCGCCGCGATCCTGTACACATCTGGAACCACCGGCCGTTCCAAGGGCGCAATGCTGACGCACGACAACCTTTTGTCCAATGCAATAGCATTGCGCGAATGCTGGCAGGTGACGTCAGCCGACCGGCTGATCCACGCGCTGCCGATTTTTCACACGCATGGGCTCTTCGTGGCGACCAATGTCACACTCATCGCCGGCGCCTCGATGTTCCTGCTGCCAAAGTTCGATCCGGAGGAAATCCTTTCTCTGATGCCGCGGGCGACGCTGATGATGGGCGTGCCGACCTTCTATGTCCGGTTGCTGCAGCATGAGGGCCTGAACCGGGAGACGGTCGCCAATATCAGGCTGTTCATCTCCGGCTCGGCGCCGTTGCTCGCTGAAACGCACGCCGCATTCAAGCAACGCACCGGTCACGCCATTCTCGAACGCTACGGCATGACCGAAACAAACATGAACACCTCAAACCCCTATGACGGCGAGCGAAGGGCCGGGACAGTAGGTTTCCCACTCCCGGGCGTGTCGGTGAGGGTCACCGATCCGGCCACCGGCGAGACGCTCGGACCAGGCAAGACCGGCATGATCGAGATCAAGGGCCCGAACGTTTTCCGGGGTTATTGGCGGATGCCTGAAAAGACGGCGGCGGAGTTCACCAAGGACGGCTATTTCATCAGCGGCGACCTCGGCAAGATCGATGAGGCGGGCTATCTCCACATCGTCGGCCGCGACAAGGACCTGGTGATCTCCGGCGGCTACAACATCTACCCGAAGGAAGTCGAGGGTGAGATCGATCAACTCGACGGCGTCGCCGAGAGTGCGGTCATCGGCATTGCACATCCGGATTTCGGCGAGGGGGTGACGGCCATCGTGGTGCTCAAGCCCGGTGCCACAATGGACGAAAAGGCGGTGCTCAACGCGCTGCGCGACCGCCTCGCGCGCTACAAGCAGCCGAAACGGGTGATCTTCGCCGAGGACCTTCCGCGCAACACCATGGGAAAGGTGCAGAAGAACCTTCTGCGCGACCGGTTCAGCAACCTTTACATGCCAGCCTCCTAGAGCATGATGCCGAAAAGTGTGAAGCGGTTTTCGGACGACATCATGCTCTATCTCTTTGATTTAGAACCGGATTCAGATTTCAGGTCGACTTGACCTGAAATCATCCGGCTCTAGGAGGCGCTGACGACCCTGCGTTGGTGCTTGGGAGCGAGACCAAAGCAGGCTGATCTACCACCGATGGAAATGAGAACGGGCGCCTGAAGGCGTTTCCCGAGGGAGGAAGCTATGAACATCCAGATTCTGTCGATCGCGCTGCTGGTCGGCATGTTCGTGATCGCCACCATGCAGCCGATCAATATGGGCGCACTCGCCTTCGCATGCGCCTTTCTGGTCGGCTCGCTCGTCATGGCTATGAAGCCGGCGGAAATATTTGCTGGCTTCCCGAGCGACCTCTTCCTGACACTGGTAGGCATTACCTACCTGTTCGCCATCGCCCAGATCAACGGTACTATCGATTGGCTGGTCGAGGGCGCGGTCAAACTGGTGCGCGGACATGTGGCGTGGATTCCCTGGGTCATGTTCCTGGTCGCGGCCGTCATCACCGGCTTCGGTGCGCTGGGACCTGCGGCGGTCGCCATCCTGGCCCCGGTGGCGCTGGGTTTTGCGTTCCAGTACCGCATCAATCCGGTCATGATGGGATTGATGGTTATTCATGGTGCACAGGCGGGCGGCTTTTCGCCGATCAGCGTCTATGGCGGCATCACCAACCAGATCGTCGAAAAGGCGGGGTTGCCGTTCGCGCCGACATCACTGTTTCTCTCCAGCTTCTTCTTCAACTTGGCCATCGCCGTCCTCGTATTCTTCGTTTTCGGCGGCTCGAAGGTGCTGCGTAAGTATTCGGTCGCGTCGGGACCGCTGCCTGACCTCCACCCTGAAGGCGTCACGCAGTCAATCGTCGGCCACGGCGGCACGCCGGCTACTCCGATCAGCCATCACGTCTTTGAGGAGCAGACAAAAAATGTGTCGGCGCTTTCCGGCCTGACTACGGAAAGGCTGACGACATTAGTCGGCCTAACCGCGCTCGCGGTCGGCGCACTTGTCTTCAAGTTCAATGTCGGCCTGGTGGCCATCACTGTCGCGGTCGCGCTCGCGCTCCTCTCGCCGAAGACCCAAAAGGCAGCGATCGACAAGGTCAGCTGGTCGACGGTGCTCCTGATCGCCGGCATCATCACCTATGTCGGCGTCATGGAGAAGATCGGCACGATCGACTACGTCGCCCAAGGCATTTCAAGCCTGGGCATGCCGTTGCTGGTTGCACTCCTCCTCTGCTTCACCGGCGCCATTGTATCGGCATTCGCCTCGTCCACGGCATTGCTGGGAGCCATCATTCCACTGGCCGTGCCCTTCCTCCTGCAGGGACAGATCAGTGCCATAGGTGTGGTGGCGGCGATCGCGATCTCCACCACCATCGTCGACACCAGCCCGTTTTCGACCAACGGTGCGCTGGTCGTCGCCAATGCCCGGGAAGCAGAGCGCGAGGGCGTGCTGAAGACGTTGCTGATCTACAGCGCGCTTATCGCCATCATCGGCCCTGTCATCGCCTGGCTGGTTTTCGTGGTCCCCGGTTTGGTTTGAACGGTCGGCCAATCAGTCTGGCCGCTCCGGTGCAATTTGACCGGCGGCTAGGCTTGACCCGAAATGATCTGATCGGCGTCAACAAGAAAAATGGCGCAGGCGGAGCTGATTGCCTATCAAGGCAGCCGTTTGGCCGATAGCGCCGCCCGCCCTGCCTGGCGGGCTGTCGCTGCTCATGCGGCGGGTGAGGGCGCGTAGCGGCTGCCCAGCGAATAGCGGCTGCCGACATAGGTGAGCTTGTTGACAGTGGCGACCGCCGCGCCCGACCAGGTCCGCCGATGCAGGAGCAGGCAGGGGTCGCCGGGTCGGATCATCAAATGGCGGGCCGCCGTCTCTTCTGCGGCGACGGCCGAGATCACATGCTCCACTTCCGTCAGCGGCGTCGCCCGCTGCAGGTAGTCGTAGGTGGTGGTCGCCACGAAATCCTGCCGATGGTAGTCGGGTGCGAGAGCCGGATTGACAAAGCGTTCCTCGAGCTGGACGGGCAAATCGTCTTCGAAATGCACGATGATCGAATGGGCGACCGGTCTGCGGCGCGTGAACTCGAAGGCGACGACGAGGTCCAGCGCCGGGTTGCGGATCTTCTCGAGGACGATGACCTCGGCCCTGTGGCGTGCGCCGCGCGCGGCGATCTCGCCGGCGATGTTCCTGATTTCGATGAGGGCCGATTGCGGTTTCGGCGGCGCCACAAAGGTGCCTACGCCCTGGATACGCAGCAGGTGGCCTTCCGAGGTCAGTTCCCTCAGCGCCCGGTGTACCGTCATCCTCGAGACGCCGAGCGTGCTGACCAGCTCGTTTTCGGAAGGCAGCCTGCGGTCCTTCGGCCAGTTGCCGCTGCCGATATTGCCGAGCACGTAGTCCTTGACCTTTTCGTAGAGCGGCCCGGCGGTTTCGGTAAGCCTGATCATCGTCCGCTCTCCATCCGGACGATGGTCTTCAACCCGCCGCTCACGCCGGCGATCAGGCGCTGGTAGGCGGCGGGAATTTCGCCGATCGCGATCTCGTCGGAGACGAAGCGCGAAAGCGCGGGCGCGAGATCGCCAAGCATCGAGACGGCCGGCGCAAGCTCGTCGGCGAAGGCGTGGCAGCCGACAAGCGCGATCTCGCGCTCGACCAGCAAGTTGGGGTCGAGGTCGAGGCGGCCATGCGAAATGCCGACCAGCGCCAGTGTGCCGCCACCGGCCAAGACATCGAGCAGCCGCGCCATCACCGCCACGCTGCCGGTCGCGTCGACCGCATGGCGTAGATCGGGGGCATGGCGCAGATTGGGATCATCGGGCAGGGCGTCCAGGTCGACGACGGTCGCGCCGCTCACCTTGGCCACAAGCTCCACACGCGCCGCATTGCGGTCGGCGACGAGGATCTGTCTGTCGCCCTGCCGCGACAGGAGCAGCGCCGCCAGTCCGCCGATCGGGCCGCAACCGGCAATAAGCACCGGCGCCCCGGCCGGCGCCGACAGCCGCCGCACTGCGTGCAGGGCGACCGCCAGCGGCTCCGCCATGGCGGCGATCGCGGGATCGAGCATGGGGTCGTGGCGCACAAGCAGCCGCGCCGGCAGCTGCGTCTGTTCCGCGAAGCCGCCGTCGCAGACCTCGCCTACAAAGCCCAGTGTGGCACAGACATTATGCCGGCCGGCGCGGCAAGCAGGACATTCGCCGCACCAGAAGCGCGAATCGGCCACGACCCGGTCTCCAAGCGCAAACTGGGGCACGCCGGCCCCGACGGCGATCACCTCGCCGGCGAACTCATGCCCGGCGACGCTCGGCGCGCGGCTGATCCACTGGCCGGTGCGGAAGTTGTGGAGGTCGGAGCCGCAAATGCCGGCCGCCGTCACCTTGAGCCGCACCCAGCCAGGCGCTGGTTCGCCGGGAAATGACACGTCCTCAACCCGCAAATCACCCGCCGCATGGAGTCTGGCCGCCTTCATCGTCCGCTACCGCGCCAGATATCGGTCGCGCACGTCGGAGACGGCGTGTTCATGCGAGGAGAAGCCTTCATAGCGGGCAAGTGTGCGGGCATGGCGCGCGAATTCCGGATAGGCCGCGGCCGTCACGTAGCCGATCGAAGAGCGCTTGACGAAATCCGTGACCGAGAGCGGTCCACAAGTACGGGCCCAGCGACTGGTCGGCAGCACGGCGTTGGGGCCCAGCCCGAAATTGCCGATCGAGACCGGCGTGTGCGGCCCCATCAGGATCTCGGCAGCTTCGGTGATGTGGCCAAGATGCGCGAACGGGTCGGTGGAGAGGATCTCCAGATGCTCCGGTGCGTAGTCGTTGATGAAGCGGTAGCTCTCCTCGATCGAGGCCGTCAGCACGATGCCGCCACAGGCGCCGGTCAGCACCGCGGTGGAGAACGCGACCCGTTGCTCGCTCATGCGCGCCCAGTGCTCCGGCAGCGCGGCCAGTGCCTCCTCCGCCACGCGGCGGCTGTGGGTCACCAGATAGGCAGACGAGTCCGGTCCGTGCTCCGCCTCGATGAGGAGGTCGAGCGCGGCCAGCCCGCCATGCACGCTGTCGTCGGCGAGGATAATCGCTTCGGACGGGCCGGCGGGAAGGCCAGGATCGATGACGCCGGCAAGCAGCCGCTTGGCCGCAACCACCCAGGGGCTGCCCGGACCGACGATCTTGAGCGCGGCCTTGACCGTCTCTGTGCCGTAGGCGACTGCGGCCACCGCCTGCGCGCCGCCGCATTTGTAGACCGTTTCGACGCCGGCGAGGCGCGCCGCAACCAGCGTCGCTGCGTCCACCGAACCATCGGGCGCCGGCGGCGTGACAATGGCAAGCTCCGGGACGCCCGCCACCACTGCGGGCACTGCGGTCATCATCGTCACCGAAGGGAACGCCCCTTTGCCGCGCGGGACATAGAGCGCCACCGAGCGGATCGGCGTGAAGCGGTCGCCGGCAAAGGCGCCGGGCCGCATTTCCTTGAGCCACATCGCTTCCGGTTTCTGCTCTTCGTGGAAATGCCGGATGTTGTCGATGCCGAAGCGAATGGCGGCGATCACGTCCTCGTTGACCATGCCGAAGGCGGCGTCGAACTCGGTGGGGCTGACCTTCAGCCGCGTGGCATCGAGATCTGCCTTGTCAAAGTCGCGGGCGAAGCGAACGAGCGCGGCGTCGCCTTCTGTTCGGACCGCCTCGATGATCGGCGCGGCCTTCTCCATGAAGCCAGAGAGATCGGTCTCTGAGCGCCGCATCAATGCCGAACGAGCGGCGGCGTCGAGTTGGCTCAAATCGTGGAGTGATACGTTTGGCATAGGATTTCCTTTGCGGCCCGACGAGCCGGCTTCCTCATTTCGATTTCAGGAAGATGTCGAGCCCGACCAGCCTGTCGAGCAGGAAAATGGCGACAGCCGAGCAGGCGATGAAGACCACGGAGATCGCGGCGAGATCCGGCGTGATGATCGAGCGGATGGAGTTGTAGATCAGCACCGGCAGCGTCACGATACGCGCATCCACGAGCAGCAGGCTGACCAGGAATTCGTTGAGCGCAAGAATGAACATCAGCAGCGAGCCGGTGATCACCCCCGGCATGACCGCCGGCAAGGTGACGGAGAAGAACACCTGGAGCGGCGGCGCGCCGCAATTGGCGGCGGCCAGTTCAAGGTCCGGGTCAAGCCCGGTGGCGCTGGCCGTCACCGCCCAGATCATGAAGGGCAGGTTGATGACGCAGCAGGCGATGCCGACTGGCCAGAGCTGGCCGAGAATGCCGGCGTTGCCGAAGATCAGCATGAGGCCGATGCCCGATCCGATCAGCGGGATGGTGAATGGCAGCAGCAGATAAATCTGGATCGTCTTCTCAAAACGCACCGCATATTTCGCCAGCGCGATGCCGGCCAGCGTGCCCACTGGAATGGCAACGATCGTGCAGACCGTCGCGACCTGGAGCGTGCGCATGAAAGCATTGCGCAGGTCGGAGGCCTGCGAAATACGCGCGTACCACCGCAGCGACAGTCCATCCGGCGGAAACGTGATGATGTTGCCGTCGGTAAACGAAGCGCCGAGCACCACGATCGTCGGCGCCGAAAGGGTCACCAGGGCGATCGTCACCAGAGTCCACAGGACAATCGATTTGCTGCGCGAGCCGATCACGTCCGCGACCTCCCCATGGCGAGCGTTCCGGCTCCAAACAGCGCGAACACCAAGCCGACAAGGATTGACCCGAGCGCGACCAGCATAAGCGCCAGCATCGCGCCGAGACCCTGGTCGGAGGTGCGGAAGAACTGGTCGTAGATGGCGTTGGCGATGAAGTCCTGCGAGCCGCCGCCAAGGATCGCGGGGACTGCGAAATCGGTGAGCGAAAGCGTCAGCACCACCACGCCGGCGCCGACGAAGCCTGGACGAGCGAGTGGCAGCACGACGTGGATGAACGTGCGAACCCAGTTCGCGCCGAGCGATCCAGCGGCTGCCTCCAGCTCTTCGGGAATGGCGGTGAGCGCCGGCGCCAGCATCAGTACGGCAAACGGCAGCATGTACTGGACGAGGCCGAACAGCACGGCGGGGTAGTTATAGATGAGCCGAATCGGGGCGACCCCGACAAGGCCGAGCGCCTCGTTCACCATGCCCTGGTTGCCGAGGATGATCAGCCAGCCATAGGCACGCACCACCTGGCCGATGAAGAACGGCAGGAACAGCGCGATCAGCAGGAATTTGCGCAATCCTGGCGAACGCGTGCGCACCATCAGATAGGCGTAGGGAAAGGCGAATACGAGCGTCACCGCGGTGACGATCAGGGCGGCAACGAGGCTGCGCTGCGCGACGACCAGGAACAGCGGCTCGGTCACCGCGCGGCGGAAATTGGCGATGGAATAGTCGTCGGAGAACTGGAAGGTGGTGGTGTCTAGCGTGCGCAGGCTGGCATCCGCGATCTGGATGAGACCAAGCACGAGCAGCCCGACAAGCAGCACCGCCGGAAGCAGCATCAGATAGGGCGTAGCGCGCCTGAACCGCGCCGGCCAGATAGCGGCGGCAACGCCTTCCAGCGCATCCATGATGCGCCATGTCAGGGGATAGGCTGTCCTGGCTGCCCGCATGAAAATCCGTATCCGAGGTCGTGAAGGAGCCGGTGCCGCGCTAGAGCAATTCCAGGAAAAGTGTATAGCGGTTTTCCGTCCGGAATTGCGTAAAAACAAAGAGTTAGCGCAGCACCGGCCGACCGGCGTCAGCCCTGCATGATCGCCTTGAACTTGGAAAACCACTCGCTCTCGTTCTCGACCTGGATCTTCGACGAGATGCGGATAAGGCGCTGGAAATCCGCCTCAGTGGTCGGATAGGACGGATCGCCCACCAGATCCTTGGGCGGCGTGAGGCCCGGCACCACGCCCGGCAAGCCAAGCCCGTCCAGCCAAATCTGCTGGGCTTCCTTGGTCAAGGCGTGATTGATGTACTGCTTGGCCCAGTAGAGTTCGTTTTCCGGCAGGCCCTTGGGGATCCACAGACCGTCAGTGTCGAATTTTGCACCCTCTTCCGGCACCACCCATTCGATTTTGACGCCGTTCTTGCGCGCCTCCCGGGCGTTGGTCGAGATGGTGCAGGCGGCGTCGATCTCGCCGTTCTGGAACCAGGTGGTGAAGTCGGGATCCTCGCCGAGCAGCGGCTGCTGTGCCTTCATCTTGGTGATGAAATCCCAAGCCGGCTGCATGTTGCCCGGTATGTCCTCCAGCTTGCCACCACCGGCGACCTGGGCGGGGAAATGGAAGCCGATGCCGTCATTGTAGAAGGCAAGCCGACCCTTGAACTTCGGGTCGAGCAGATCTTTCCAGGACTTGGGCGGTCCGTCCGGGAATGCCGCAGGCCGATAGGCAAGCACATAGACATAACCGTAGGTGTTGACGATCGGGAAACCTTCCAGGCCGGCCGGCTTGGCAAGGTCCGTCACATTGGCGAGGTTCGGCAGGTCGGAGAGGTCTTCCGTCACGCCGCGCAGTGCCGATTTCGTGGCATTGGTGGTGGTGTCCCAGTTGATATGGATCGGCGGGACGCGTTTCTGCGCCACGGCCGCCCAGACCTTGGGCTGAATCTCGTTGTCTTCGGTCAGGTCGTGACGGACAGCAATCCCCGTCATCTTGGTGAAGCTGTCGGACACCCCGGCCTTCAGGCTATCCACCCAGCTGCCGCCCCAGGCGCGCACGATGATCTCCGTCGGCTTTTCCGGCTCCTGCGCATAGGCGCCGGAAAAGCCGAGCACCGAGGCGCCGCCGAGCGCAGCGGTGGCCTGAAGGAAGGTTCTGCGGGAAAGATGGGATATCTTCGGCTTGAAGCGCTTCATCTGCATTCTCCTCTGGGTTTGACCGGTCTCCGGTTCTATCGAAAAACAAGCATGTCCCTGGCATTCCACCCCAGGAACACGCTTTCGCCTATGTCGAACTGCGTGTGCGCGGCGGGATCATGGTCGAAAACGCGAATGACCTCGTCGCCAATTGCGGCGCAGGCGACCTCGTAGACCATGCGCTCGCCTTCGAAGATGGTGTCGGTCACAGTCCCGCCCAGCATGCAATCGAGCTTCGACAGCTGCGCAGCATCGCCGGCGAGACGGATCTGTTCGGCGCGGATCGCTCCCGATGCCTTGTCGCCCTCGGCAGGCGGATTGACCGGATCGCCGACCTTTCCGGCAAGCATCAGATCACCCCGAACGATGGAAACATCGCCTATTTCCGATACGGCCCGTACCGTGCCGGCAATGAAATTGGTGACGCCGATGAAATTGGCGACGAAGGCGTTGCGTGGCTGGCGGTAGGTGTGGATCGGCCGTGCCTTCTGCTGGATCTCGCCCTGATCCATGACGACGATATCGTCGGAAACCACCAGCGCCTCGCGCTGGTCGTGGGTGACATTGATCGTGGTGACGCCGAGCTCACGCTGGATGCGGCGGAATTCGAGCTGCATTTCCTCGCGCAGCTTGCGGTCGAGCGCAGCCAGCGGCTCGTCGAGAAGCAGCAGGTCGGGCTCAAACACCAGCGCGCGCGCAATCGCGACGCGCTGCTGCTGCCCGCCGGACAATTCGTGAATGCGCCTGCCGCCGTAGCCCCCGAGCCGGACCAGCGCGAGATATCGCTCGACGCGGTCGGGAATGGTGCGTGCGTCGCGCCGACGCATCTTCAGCGGGAAGGCGACATTCTCGGCCGCCGTCATATGAGGAAACAAGGCAAGCCTCTGAAAGACCATGCCGATCGACCGCTTGTGCGGTGGCACCGCGCTCACCGCTTCACCGTTGATGAAGATCTCGCCGCTGCTCGGGGTCTGGAACCCGGCGATCATGCGCAGGAGGGTTGTCTTGCCGGACCCAGACGGCCCGAGAATGGTGAGAAACCGGCCCTTCGGCAGATCGAAGGACGCATTCTTGACGGCTTGAACCCCATCGAAGTCCATCCCGACGTTGCGGACTGTGACGGCGATTTCCCCGTCGCCTTCCGCTTCGTGCGAAGCTGCCCGAAAACGCTCCTGCATTGTGGTTCCCCTTTTGTCGCCGGTCGCATGCAAGAACGCCCAGCGTGTCAGGTGGTATATACAACCATATACAAGCTCGGTCTACACGATCCTCTCAGTCGCTCAGATGGATGCGAGATAGCCGCCGTCGACCGGGAGGCAATGCCCGGTGACATAGGCGGATGCCCCGCTCGCCAAAAACACGACTCCTCCGGCCAGATCCTGCATCGTGCCGAAGCGCCGCTGCGGGATCTTGGCCAGCATCGCCGTCTGCCAATCGGGATCCTGATAAAAGGCGTCCGTCATCGCCGTATGGAAATACCCCGGGGCGATGGCGTTGACGCGGATGCCGAGCGGAGCCCATTCCGCGGCGAGTGCGCGGGTCATGCCTAGAAGCCCGGACTTGGACGAGCCGTAGGGTACCGCGGTCGGAATGCCGACATAGGAGGTCAGCGAGCAAAGATTGATGATCGCGCCACCGCTGTTGTCGTCAGCCATCCGCCGCGCCGCAGCCTGCGCGCAGAAGAAGGCGCCCTTCAGATTGGTCGATACGATGCGGTCCCATACCGCCTCGTCCACGTCGAGCGAGGGCTGGACTTTTTCGTAGCCGGCGTTGTTGACCAGAATGTCGAGCGCACCAAAGGCATCCGCCACCTCGTCGACCACCACGCGGATGCGATCGGTGTCGAGCACGTCGAGGGACCGGCAAAGCGACCTTCGCCCATGTGCGCTAATTCGGTCCGCCGTTTCACGAAGGGAATTTTCGTCGCGGGCGGTCACCGCCACATCGGCGCCGGCCGCCGAGAGCGCCTCCGCCATGGCCTGGCCGATGCCGCGGCTGGCGCCCGTCACCAGCGCCTTTTTTCCCGTCAGGTCGAACAGGCGAGGGGCGTCCATGGCGGTTTCCTGCATTCCCGAAAAAACCATGCGGTCGGATTGGAAACGAACACCAGTTGCGGCCGGTTGTCTATACATCTTGCGCTATTGCGGGGGTGCCACCAAACGGCGCGGCGCCGGTTTGCGGCGATCGCTTGAACGACGGCATCCCGGATGCCCCAACAGAGCGCCATCAACTGGCGTCTCGCTGGCAAAAGCCATTAAGCTCTATCAACGGCAAAGGGAGTCCCACATGGTCGAACCGAGGCTTTCCGTGCGCAGCGCAAAGGCGCGTGATCTTGCGCACAGGCTGGCTCGGCGCGAGAACCGCTCGATCGCCGACGTGGTTGAGCGCGCGCTGGAATCCTATGAGGTTCGGCAAGCCGGTCGTGGGCCGGCGTCGACGTTCTGCTCGCGTATCGCTAGCGCTTATGGCGTCGAAATCGACCTTGAAGCAGCGACCCGGGGCCCTCGGCAGGTTGATGCGGAGCTTTGATCTTCCCTGCTGCCAGATTCATTTCCGAGACGCTGAAGAAATCGCCCGAGCCTGCCTTGTCGCATGGTTGTTCGCCATGGCGCCTCGACACGCTCGCCTGAGGTGAATTCACCCTAACGGCGCGATTTTCCTGGGCGCCCTGGTCCAACCACCCCCGCGGAATGCGGGGTGATTGGACAATTTTGCATGGGTGGAAAAGTTCAGCGTATCAACGGCTGCCCGCCCATGGCGCACGACCCCTAAGGACCTTGCCGGGCTGTGGCTGTTCTTCTTGCGGAGCGACCACCGGTTGAGGCAAGGAAGCCGTGTGACTGGTATCCAAGGTCATTCCGCTGTTGTCGATGCCAGCAGGGAAGCCGCGGGTCGGGTCGCGGTCCGGGTTTTGATTGGCAGCGAGCGAGCCTCCTGTCGACAGGGCGAGGAGGGCGATAGCGGTTACAAGTTTGTTCATCGTACTGTTCCTTTCAATAATGAGCAGACCCGCCGACGGCGGCCCGCGCGGAATTGACTCCTGCTTTGCGAAATCCCGTCGGCTCTCTGCCTCGCCATCATGACGAGGCTTCCTGCTCACGGATGAAACTACGCTGGGCCTGTCGCAGAGGTTTGCCCGAGTGCTATCGAAGTGTATCCGAATGTATGAGAATCCATGCGAGGTCCCGCAGCCCTTGGACTTCGACAAATTTGGCTACAATTTTTTTGGCCGCCTGTCGGCGTTTGCGCGGCCAGATACCTGTCGGGCGCCGGTCATCAGGTCCAGGTAAGCGGCGCTGCCGAAGAACGCCGATGACGTAAAAGCGGGACAATTCCCCTGATCGGGTGAACGCATAATTTGCTGATCGGGCGACCGCGCGGCGCCACCGTCGGGTGGTTCGCGACCGTCGCTTTGAATTGTGCGGCGGCTGTGTTGATGCGCTTATGAAAAGATGGTAACGCGGTATTAAAGATTGTTTCGGGTTGTTACCTCTGGGGCGGGGCGAATGGGATTGGTGGTACCGCGGGCATGGCTTTGTGCCGGCCTACTGATAGGCTTGATGATGTCCGCGACGCCGATGGAGAAGGCTTCGGCCGACGTCGTGCCTGGCGCCATGGCCACCGGGCAGCCAACCTCCGTCCCTGTCGGCTACATCGAATTCTGCAGACGGCGGGCCGCGGAGTGCGCAATACGATCAGGCAAGAGCGCCCCAGTCCTTCTGTCCGCGGGCATGGAAGGCAAGCTCGCCTCCGTCAACAAGCTGGTGAACAGATCGATCAGGCCCGCGAGCGATTTGGACGTCCACGGCATGATGGAATTCTGGTCCTATCCTGACGGCGCGCTCGGCGACTGCGAGGATTATGTCCTGCTCAAGCGCCAGTTGCTCAGGCAGCAGGGCATATCGCTGTCGAACCTTCTGATCACCGTCGTCAGGAAGCAGGACGGCGAGGGGCACGCGGTGCTGACCGTCAAGACCGACAAAGGCGACTATGTGCTCGACAACCTCAACGACGATGTGAAGCCTTGGTCGGTAACTGGATATCGATTTATAAAAAGGCAGTCGTCTACGCATACCGGGCGCTGGGTCGCGATAATCGAACACCCCGATGTACTGGTCGGGGCAGTCGACTGAACCTCCCGAATTAGCGGATCGACAATGCCTGGCGCTGGCGCTCATGCCGGAGAACGGCCAGGGAAGCCCGGCTCCGCGTCTGTTTCCGCACCGGCCCAGGCACATGACCCGTGATCTTGAGTCGCACTGCATGGGAGTTCCATTCCAGGCATAGGCTTATTACGACCACCGGGAAGCGCTTGCTTGCGGCGCTCGATAAGCCAATGTCCCTCAGCCGGAACTCGATTTCATTCCGCGCCTGATGCCGGTAGAGCTTTCTCTTCTGCCCGTGTTATGGACATGTCGAATGCTGGAGGATACAGGATGAAATTGAGAGACGCGGCACTTGCTGTTATTTCGAAAAAACGCAGAGGCGTGGCCTGGTATAAGGTCTCTCAGAAGAAGGCCGACAAATACGGCTTCTATGTTTATTCCAGTCATATGGTCTGGAAAGACCAGCCGTTTTTCCGAAAGGCGCTGCAGCGGGTCAAAAACATCCGTGGGATTCCAGATCCCCGGGCTTTCGTCCTGCAAAGCTGCTTGCGATCGATCGAGCGTATCGACGGCGATGTGGCCGAATGCGGCGTAAGGCAAGGCCGCTCGACCATATTCATGCTGATGAGCGATCTTCGGCCACGGCACTACCACCTTTTTGACTCGTTCGCTGGCCTCTCGGAACCGACCGCAGAGGACCGCAAGCCAAACGGCCGAACGCCATGGAAGTCCGGCGATCTCAGCACCGACGAGAAGGTAGCCAGAGAGAATATTTCCGACTTCAGCAACACCACTTTTCATGTCGGATGGATACCGGAAACTCTTTCCAACGTATCTGACCGGCGTTTCGCCCTGGTCCATATCGACGTCGATCTTTACGAGCCGACACGTGACGCGCTCGCCTTCTTCTACGATCGGGTGTGCGCGAATGGCATGATCATATGTGACGACTACGGCTCTGCGCTCTGTCCTGGAGCCCGAAAGGCCTTTGATCAATTCTTCGAAAACCGCCCGGAAGGCATCATCGAACTTCCAACGGGGCAGGCGATTGTCGTAAAGGCAAGCTAGTGCGCGGCATTCTAGTGGCGATGATAAGCCTGAACGGTGCAACCGCGCGGCTTCTGGTGGCGATGAGATAAGCTGAACCCAGCGCCCTCGATTAAAGACTGAAGACGAGTATCTTTTTCTTTTGGAACCCGCGCCACAACGGTCTGTGCGCGGTTGACGATGTCGGCAAAGATGCGATCAGCCTTATCCTGGCCCAATCCCCTGCGGACATGCTGGTAAACAGCGAGGAGCAGAACGACATCATAGCTGTCCCTGAGAACGGATGGAAGCTTTCGGCTCCCCAAGTTCATGGCATCAAATCGGCTTTCGACGCCAGATCCCAGAAAGATCGAGCGAGCCACGCCGATATCCGGTTTCAGGATTTCAGGATGTCGATGCCGTGGATGTAAGCCGGCCTATGCTTGGCGATTTCATAAGCGACGATGCCCATGTTGCAGCCGACGTCGAGGATCGTCTTGCCGGCGTAGTCTACCCCACACGAAAACAGCCCGTCGAGTCGATCCTCCCACGTTCCTGCGAATTTCTTGCGGGTGTTTCAAAATAGCATGAATTAGCCTCTCGTGGCTGGACCAGGTCGGCGTTGTATATCGGCCAAGAGCGCGCTGCGCTAGTCTAGTGGCTGCGGCTACTCTCCATCCACACGAAGAGACGATGTCACGGCGGCAAGGGCACGGGGTGTCCGTACGATGACGCCTACGACGGAGCAAAGTACGCGTTGAAGAACTGTTTAACGATGTCGTCGACGACCGATCTCTTTACGTGCCGTAAGTCCTCTTCGTAGCTACGAGTGAGGCCTCCATAGGTGACAAGCTCGAATGATGGAAGGTAATGGACATTGTCCCGTTCCCGGCAGACTTGACCAAGCACAGCCCGAAGAACGGATTTGCCTTCAGTGTTCGCCGTGACGACATCCGCGTCTTGAAACGTCCGAGCCAATGCAACCGGTGAGACTGTGAGAATTATCGGTGCATCGGGTTTGTGTTGACGGACCATGTCCACGGTAGCCATCACGTTGGCATAATTTTCCTGAAAGCTGCTGACGTGAAGCGTTGTTTCCTGCATTCCGCCTCCGCCACGATAAAGCGGTTTCTGTGCTGCTACCTTGCCACTGGCCCTGTTGATGAAGACCTCAGTCATTCCGAAGGTAAATATGAATGCCGTGGCCGAATCGAAGCCAACCCGCATCTCCCTGTTCATGCTCTCGATCACCTCTTTGAGAACTTCCGGAGATTTGGCGAGGATGAGACGGCGGTAGGGGTCCTGAAAGCAGATCGGACCCCAAGGCGCAGGTTTTTTGATCTGCCACCAGTCGTCATTGGCTTGATCCCACAAGCCGAGCATTTGCTCAATCTGAAGGCGAACAGTGAAGGTGTTATAGAAGTTCATATGCTCTCGCCCGGGCAGCTCATCTACAATGGCTTGCGCTGGGTCGAAACTGATATTTCTGTAAGACGGAACGCAGGCGACATGCTTGCTTGTTAACGCAAGACGAATTTCCTCCGCAAAGCAACTTCCCATCGTGAAGAATATATCGTTTCGAGTGAATACTGCGTTTTTACGAATTGTAATGACGCCTGAACTGGAAAAATCGCCATACTTGTTATTCAGTTTGTCCGCAGCCGCCAAATGGATAGGTTGAATGTACCCGAGTCGCTTGCGGAGCCGAAGATACTTTCGTCGAACTCGCTCTAGCAATGTCACATCGCTCCATGATCGTCATAGTTGGCCGCTGACAGCAATGCCCGACATTTAGCCCGCTTCCCCGCTGGCCGCAATCCGGCCGGCACGCCGCCAAAGCTCGCAATCACTGCCGTCATGCGGAAGCCCATTATCGTCGCAAACGCTCTCTTCAAAGCCAACCGAAAATAGGCCCCAAGCCCCGATCATTAAAGCGACTGCTCTAAGACACGCCAAGAATCGCGGCGACCCTGTTGCAGAGCAGCATCAAAATTGGCATAGAACGTCTCCCTCTCATCTGGATTTTGCGCATAGAGGATTTTGGTGCCGACGTTCAGTGGAGTCGACAGGATCTGTCGACAGGATCTTTTTGTGTGACTATGAACGTTAAATTGCTAAAATATCACGCTTACAGCCGTTGGTTCGGGCGTCCCTCATGGAATGCTTCGTATCTGTTCGGACGGGCCTGCAGGCGGCTGAAGCCAGGCGATATTGTCATAGATGCCGGCGCGAATCTGGGTGAGATCACCTCGGCCTTGGCTAAGACGGGCTCGACGGTTCATGCCTTCGAGCCAGACCCCTACACCTTCGAACGGCTGCGCAAGAACGTTGGAGCATTCAAAAATGTCCATCTGTATCAGCAGGCGCTTGCCGACCAATCCGGGACTGCGAAGCTCTACCGGTCACGTAAATTCAGTTCTGATCCAGACTTTTGGTCGCAATCCTCTTCATTGTATGCCGACAAATCTAACATCTCGAAAGACGACTACACTGAGGTTGAGCAGTTAAGCATAGTTGATTTCGTTAGAGAGCTTGGATCTCCAGTGCGGATACTGAAGATTGATGTAGAGGGCGCAGAAGTGCCAATGCTCGAATCGATATTATCCTGCGGATTGATGAACAAGATCGATATGATCTTTGCCGAAACCCACGAGAAAAAAATCCCACAGCTTGCAGAACGTACGCGCGCGCTCCGCGAAGCAATCAAACGAGATTGGGCCAATAAAATCAACTTGGACTGGCACTAGCCATCTCCACTGGATGTTGACGAGTTGGATCGCGCCTTCATAACCACCTTTGCCGTCACCTATAACAAGTCGAGTGATGAGCGACGTTCGAAAAGACATGGCGATCCGAACATGGCCGCTGCGACCTTGTGCGGACAGCCCCTTGAAATTTGTGAGCTCAAATGAAGAAAAGAAGCCAGTTTCATATTTTCCGTAGATCGATTGCCGACACAATTCAGTATAGATTTCGCAATGCGCTGAGGAAAGACGATTTAGAAGCGCGTGGAAATCTATCGCCAATTTCTCAAAAAGAAATCTTGCTTGTGTCAGTCGTCAGGAACGAATACCCTGAGATAATTCCATTCCTTGATCACTATCGATCGATCGGCGTTTCCAGATTTGCCATTGTCGATGACCGTTCTGAGGACGGGACACGGGAATTTCTGTTGAGCCAGCCAGATGTGGACGTATTCATCTCACGAAAGACCTATGGAGAAGCAGGGCGCGGAACTTTCTGGCGACAGGATATAATCCGCAGATACGGGTTCAACCGGTGGTACGTGATCGTGGATGCGGATGAATACCTGGTTTATGATGGCATGGATCGCCACGACCTGCATGACCTCGCCGGTTGGATCCAAAAAAGAGGCATGAAGCACCTGCTGGCGCCGATGATCGACATGTATCCGGCAGGAGACTTAAGGGACTTTCCGTTTGACCCAAAACGCGCTCCTTGGGAGATAGCCGATCATTTCGATGCTTCAGGATACGATTACACGACGAGCCCGCAAAATATCAAAATTCGAGGTGGCCCGAGAAGCCGGGCGTTTGGTACGCACACCCTAACCAAATATCCGTTCGTATACGGAGATAGATTGACGATCTTAAATTCAATTCACGCTCCGCTACCCTATTGGCGTAACCACGTGGAGAGTTATGGCGCTCTTCTTCATTTTAAGTTTTTCTCTAACTTCACGACGAAGGCTCAGGTCGCGGTCGATGAAGGCCAATATTGGAACGGTGCGTCAAAATACAAGGAATACCTTTCCGCCACTATCGGCAAGCCGGACTTCAATGTGATGAGCGAAATTTCGCAAAGGTATTCGGGTATTCAGGATATAATCGGTGCGGGCCTGACCCAAGCTATTTCTTGGAATGATTAGATCGACAACCCGGTCCTTGGCTGCTCACCAATTCTCGCGGTTGGGAGCCCGATTTTGCTAGAGGCTCTATTCCAAAGCCCAGGCGATCATTCCTCTTGGACCCTTCGGAGAGTTGTGTATGCTCCCATAGTCGCCGATCCCGTCAACGCGGGCTGGCATGCGGATTCGGCATTGACTGCGGGTCCGAACAAAGTCACAGACAAGCAATCCGACATAGATTTACAGCAGATGTGCGAGCGGTGTCGCGAAAGTCGCATGGATCGGCAAAGGCCAACTGACACCAACGGCACATCGCAGCAGGAAACCGAATGAGCGCAAAGAGACGAATTTCAGCGGCCTTGGCGTACCCGCTGGTCAAGCGCCTGATCCTCGAGAACCTGCCGCCGCACATAAAGCTGTATCTCGCCGGTTTGCTGTGCACGATTGCCGGTGCGGCGGCGACGTCCGGATTTGCCTGGATCATGCGTGACATGATCAACAGCATCTATATCGACAGGAACGCCGCCGCCGTTTGGGGTATCAGCGCGGCAATCATCGGACTTTCCGCTGTCAAGGGCATCGCGGCATACGGTCAAACCATTACGACCGGAAACGTCCGCAGGGCCATCGTGTCGGACCTCCAACACCGGCAGTTTTCCCGGCTGATGCGCCTCGACATTGGCCATTTCGTCAATCAGCATCCGGCCAAATTCATTTCCAAGATAATGTTCAATGCACGCGCCGGTGCGTCCGTCATCATCACGCTGACGAGCAACACAGCCTCTGACGTTTTGACCCTGGTCGGACTGGCAAGTGTCATGGTCGTGCAGGACCCGACCATGTCGCTTATATCGGCGGCGGCTTTGCCGGTGATCTTCCTCTCGGTGAGCACGATCACGCGAAAGATCAAGTCGTTGGCAAGGGGCGAAACAGAGCTGGCGGCACAGGTTCAGTCGATCGGCACGGAAGCCATAGACGGCATTCGCACCATCAAATCGTTCCAGCTCGAGGACAAGGCGATCGCCAGTTTCGCTAAGGCTGTCCGCAAGATGGAAAGGCGCGGCGTCCAGATCAACCGGACATCGGCGTTGATGAGTCCATTGATGGAGACGGGCGGCGGCTTCATCATCGGCCTTTTCCTCATTTATGCCAGTTGGCAGACCCTCGGAAACGGCAAGACACCAGGCGAATTCATGGCCTTCATTACCGCCTTTCTGCTTGCCTATGAGCCCGCCAAACGGCTGGCCCGGGTCAATGTCGATATCCAGAAGCTAATGGTTGCCGTCGAGCAGATGTATGATTTGATCGACACGCCCGAACAGCGACAACTCGCAACCGCAGGCGAGCGACTGACCGGCGTCGAGGGCGGTATCCGTTTTGAAGATGTGGCCTTCTCCTATGGAGGCAACAGCCCGGCGCTGCACGGTGTTTCCTTCGAGGTCCGACCTCGTGAGAAGCTGGCGATCGTTGGCCGCTCCGGCGCTGGCAAGACCACCATCGTCAATCTGATCTTGCGCCTGATGGAGCCGGACAGGGGCAGGATCTTCATCGACGACAAGGACATTGCCAAGATCAGCCTGGCCGACGTTCGCGACAATATCGCACTGGTGTCACAGGATATCTTCCTGTTCGAAGGTTCTATCCGTGACAATATTCGCGACGGACGCCCGAACGCCACGGATCAAGAAATCGATTCCGCGGCGGAACTCGCCCGGGTCACAAGTTTTGCATCGAACCTTGAAAACGGGCTCGACACGCTTGTCGGGCCGGGCGGTGCCAACCTGTCGGGCGGGCAGAAACAACGCGTTGCCATCGCGCGCGCCCTGCTCAAAAGCGCTCCGGTGATTGTCTACGATGAAGCAACATCCGCGCTCGACGGCGAAAACGAACGGGCGGTCATGGAGGCTGCCTTCGACGATGCATTTCAGCGCACTGTGATCTGCATTGCGCACAGGCTTTCAACCATCAAGGCGGCCGATCGCATTCTCGTATTCGACGCTGGCATCCTCGCGGACTCCGGGACTCATGAAGAGCTTGCCGGGCGCAGCGAAACCTATCGCTCGATCTTCCATCTGGAGACGTCCGCTCCGCTCGTCGAAAGCGGCAAAAAGCTGCGGCAGAGCGTATTGCGCTGAAGGCCGATGACCAGTTTTTACCACGGTTCCTACATCCGGTATGTGATTGGTGGATTGGGCCTGCGGTTGCGCAGATACACAAAGGCCGTGCGGACGCGGTTTACCGGCTCCGGGCCTCGTTCCGTTCTTGAGCAGCAGGCCAAGGTCGACGCGCTGATCGCGCGCAGGGACTGGACAGGGCTTGAAGCAAGTACCAATGAAATGGCCATCATGGCCGATCGTGCCCGCGACCCTGAGATGATGCAGAAGGCAGGCCAGGCGTTCGAACGGCTGGGCAACTTCGCGCGGGCGGCCGAGCTTCGGCTTTCCGCTCGCCGGCAACGAAAAGGGAAAGGTGCCAATGAGTGGACTGGAGAAGACCTCGGTTCGGATAGGCTGCTGATCGATCTTGTGGAGGATGACCCTCGCAGTCTTGGCCGGGTTATCCGCCATGCGCGACTGGCCGGCGCCGCCGCTGCATGTGCGCAAAGTGCGACGATTCGGGTCGAGCCGCGCCTCGTATCGCTTGTGCAGCGGACGTTCCCCAACGCGACCGTGGTCGCAGCGCAGCAGAATGTCGTTGGTGACAAATTTGCGACCTTCGAAAATCTCGCCTGGATTTTCGGCCGCGATGCCGAAAGACTAGCCGCCGACTTCGTGCCGCTGCGGGCAGATCCTGAACTCGTCGAGATTTTCCGCAAACGCTATCGCTCGATGACGGATCAACCATTGGTCGGCCTCTCCTGGGGCAGCAAATCCCATAGCAAGGACGTGCCTGATTTCCCCGAATGGGCACGGTTCATCGCCCGGACACAGGCGACGTTCGTTTCCCTCCAATACGGACAGATCAAGCCGGCGCTGCGGCGCCTGCGCAACGGCAATGACGCACGGCTTATCTATGACGACAGTGTCGACCAGTTGCTTGATATGGACCGTTTCGCCGCGCAGGTCGCCGCGCTCGATGCCGTGGTGACGATCAGCAATACGGCGGCCCATCTGTCGGGAGCACTCGGCGTGCCGACCATTTTCCTGATCGATGACAAGTTTCAAACAGCGTGGCCGGTGACTGGCAATCGAACGCCCTGGTATCCGAACGGCGTCGTCATGCGCAAGGAAGGACGTCCGTGGCCGGTGGTACTCGACGACGTCGGCCGGCGGCTCTCGTCGATTCTGACGGCGCGTTCGACGCTGTCTAGCGATAGTTGAGGGTCGCTGTGCCGAGCAGACGGTCCTTCCTTGAAAAGGCAAAAGCCGCCGACCTGCGCCCGCAAGGTGTTGACGGCAAGCGGCTGCAGAAGGTTCTCGATCGGGCAAAGAAGTTTTTTAAGCGCCCCTCGCGCCATGCTGACGAAAGCGTCAAACGGCATGCGAGCCTGATGGCGCAGAGTGTCGAACGGCGTGACTGGCAGGCGGCCCGGGAACATGCGCTGGCACTCGGCCTGCTCGGTGAGCAGCTTGGCGATCGCGGGCTTGTCAAAAAAGCCGGGCGTGGACTGAGACGCCTCCGCGGCGGCAATCGTGCCTGGCAGTTGATTGCGTCGAGCAAGCAAGTGCCCGGCCGGCCCGAATGGGATGGCAGTGATCTTGCGGGTCGCAGGCTTGCCGTCGAGCGGCGCGAAGGCGATCTCGCAATCTTCCTCCAGTTCGCGTCGCTGCTTGGCCCGGTGGTTGCGGCCGCCGACCGGTGCACCGTCCTGATCGAGCCGCGACTGGCGCCACTTTATCGCAGAACATATCCCGCGCTCGATGTCAGACCAGAGGCGGAAGCGGCGGCGGCGGTCGACGCCGATGTCTTCGCCTGCTTCGAGACACTGGCGAGGCACTTTTGGCCGGATGAGCCGACAGCGCGTGCGCCCTTCGTTCCGTTGGAGCCGGACCGCCGGCTTGTCGCCGAGCTGCGCGGCGCCTATCTCGAT
This sequence comes from Mesorhizobium sp. WSM4816, assembly GCF_055811535.1. Taxonomy (NCBI): domain Bacteria; kingdom Pseudomonadati; phylum Pseudomonadota; class Alphaproteobacteria; order Hyphomicrobiales; family Phyllobacteriaceae; genus Mesorhizobium; species Mesorhizobium sp. WSM4816. The sequence goes on from NZ_JBVVQR010000001.1 coordinate 27,650, forward strand.
CATGGCCCGGGGCCCCTGATCGGCTTTGCCTGGGGAAGTCTGAACAAAAGCAAGGACCTGCCGGTTCTGGATGACTGGCGGGCGCTGCTCGGCGGTCTGCCGGGCCATTTCGTCAGCATGCAATATGGCGATGTCGGGCCGGCGCTCTCCGAATTCGAGCAATGGGCGCCGGGACGCATCATCCATGACGCGTCCGTGGACCAATTGTCGGATATGGACCGCTTCGCCGCGCAAATCGCCGCCCTCGACGCGGTGGTGACGATCAGCAATACCGGTGCCAATCTGGCGGGAGCGCTCGGCGTGCCGACCGTCGTCCTGCTCGACGATGGGTTTCGGCTGTCGTGGCCTGCCTTCGGCGAGACCGTCGCCACATTTCCAAGCGTTCGACTGGTGCGAAAGGGCGGCCGGGCGTGGGCGTCCGCGATGCGGGAAGCAGGTGGACGGGTTGCGCAAATCATCGGTGGAGTAGGTGATGGAAGCTAGTCAACTGCTTCGCCGGGTTCGCCGCTTTGTCGCGCTCGCAGGCTACAATTACAAGGTCTGGTTCCGTCGTCACCGGCGGCAGCTTTTCCTGCGCTGGCGCGATGGCGACATTGCCGATCAGATGGCGGATTATCGGCGAAGCATCGAGGCGCGCGACTGGTCGGCGGCGCTGCCGAAAGCCCTGGCGCTGGGATCGATCGCGAAGTCGAGGCGCGAGGTCCACCTGCTGGACGAGCTCAGCAAGGCGCTGATGCGCATGGGCGCCTACGGCCCGGCGGCCGAACTCAAGATCGCCCGGCGCCACATCGTCGAGGGCCGCGCCGACGGCGAATGGCTGGGCCAGGATATCTCGGGCCAGGTCCTGCTCGTCGATCTGATGGAAACCGAAAAGCAGGGTCTGGCCACCGCGATCCACCATGCGAGTTCCGTCGGCCGCGCGCTCGCCCGGGCCGCTCGTCTGATCGTCCTGGTCGAGCACCGCTTGGTGCCGCTGTTTCAGCGGACATTTCCCGCCGCCGATGTGCGGGCCGTCGGTCAGGGGACCAAGGCAGCCTATGGCGAGGCTCACCTCTTTGCCGGCGTCCAGCATCTGACCGCCGTGTTCGAGACGGATGAGACCACGATCCGGGAGCATTTTGTTCCCCTGAAGCCGGACCCGGCGCGGGTCGCTGACCTTCGCGCCCGCTATCGCAGGAACGGGCGGCCGTTGGTCGGCGTCGCGTGGGGCAGCTCCAATCCCGGCAAGGACCTGCCGCCACTCACGGCATGGCGCGGCCTGCTCGGTCGACAGGACCTGCAGTTCGTTTCGCTGCAATATGGCCGGATCGAGCCCGACCTGAAAATCCTGACCGATGGTGATCCCGCGCGCATCTTGCACGACGTCTTGGTGGATCAACTCGTCGACATGGATCTTTTCGCCGCGCAGGTCGCGGCGATGGACGCCGTCGTAACCATCAGCAACACCGGGGCGCATCTGGCCGGCGCACTCGGCATCCCTTCGGTCTTCATCCTTGGGGACGGCTTCAAACGTTCCTGGCCGGTCGAGGGCGACCGCACGCCTTACTATCCTTCCGCCGTGCTGGTCTCGAAGCGGGAACGACCCTGGGCTGCGGTGATGGAAGACGCACAAAACCACATGGGCTCACTCATCAGCACTGTTTGAATCCACCACCCAAGACATCGCGAGTGTCCCAGGCAGGTTACAACCAGCGGGCAGTCAAGCGCCTTCTTGACGGCGAGACCAGTGTAAACTAACCGGCGGGCGGCCGTTCTAAATTTCACGGGCAAGAGGCGATGCATATCTTTGGGTAGTAGTTTGGGAAACAAGGCGTCTTCTCCTGTCAGCGATGGCTTTGTGCAGCGGCTCCTCGCGGCGTACCGGCTTGTGCATCCAGGAAATCTGTTCAAGCGCGGGCGTATCTACGCTCGCGGCAGGGCAGCGACGAGGACGGTCTACTTCGTCCCACACAACCGCAACAATGTTCGGCTGCTGGCTGACGCGGCAGAAATTCTGGGTGACCGCGGCATCCGCTGCGTGTTCGCGCATCTCGATGGATTGAAACGCGGCGGCGTAGCGCGACCTGAACTCAATGCCCGAGGAATATCGCATATCGGCTTTGCTGACCTCGAGCGGATGATCAGGCCCGGTGACATGCTGGTGACTGGAAGTGACTTTGCGCCGCAATTTTTTAGGCGATTCATCGACTCTATCAACTTCGGCATGGTCCGTGTGGTCGGCCTCATCGGAGGTGCGCGAGAGCTGCGGCCGCATCGATTTGTGAGAGCTGACTACATCCTGTCGATGGGACCAGCGGCGCTGCAGCAAAGGCGACAGCCGACATATGTTGTCGGCTCCCCGGTCATTGAGCGTGCCGCCGCAAGCGCTGGTGCCAGGCACGACGAAGGGCTTTTTGTGCTGGTGAACTTCAAGGGGAATATCGAGGATCCCGCAGATCGCCAGGCGATTGAAGCCGTGGCAGCCGCATGTGCGAAACTCGGCCTTGCCCATGTCGTTAGCGTCCACCCCACGATGTTCGCAAAAGTCGATATGCCGAACAAATCGCCGCTGGATTTCGCACAGCTGCTCCCGGACGCTCTGGCGCTCGTAACGCGCCCAAGCACCACTGTTTACGAAGCAATCGCCTGCGGCATTCCGGTGGTGCTGTTTCCGCCGGTTTCGCCCATGGTCGAGTTCGACAGGCCCATGGGCGCCTTCAAACCAACATTGTCGGAGCATGACCTCGTCGAGGATATCCGCGCTGCGGTCAGGTCAAGACCGACCTATTTTGAGCAAAGCCGGGATTTCCTCAATGCCAATCTGTCGATTGATCCAAAGGTGCCGGCTTCGCAACGGATCGCCGAAGCCTTAATCGATATTTGCAATCGCTGATCCTCTCGGAGTAGTGCTTGACGATCTGGGCGTCGCCGAACAGAAAAGCCTGAGGGACATTGCGCAAATCGACCCGACAAATCTCGCTGCAAACGGCTCCTAGCGCGACACTGCGGTGTCTGATATTTCAGGCGCAAGTCACGTGCGAAAGATTGCGCTTCTGCGCTATGAAGATATGCGGCGGGATACAAACGATGCTTGCGCGGCTCGATTACTGGAAATGGCTCGATGAAGCCTTTCAGCGGCATGGCATATCTCATGCCAACGACAGGGCAGGTGTGAATTGATCCGATGCAAAGGCTTTGTCTGCGGCTGCGGGCATAGCGGCACCACGCTGATAGCGACGATCCTTGCCTCGCATGCCGATGTCTTTTTGCCATTCGAAGAAACCAACGTGTTTTTCAAATGGACCCCACTTGCGCTGTATCGCTACTCGAAGCTGAAGCAGGCGGCCATTGGGGCGGGCAAGTCGGTGCTGCTTGAAAAGACACCGCGTCATATCAGGCGTGTCGACCGGATACGACGTCTGGTGCCGGGCGCGAAGTTCGTGATGCCGGTACGCGATGGGCGCGATACCGTTGCTTCGCTGACCAAGCGGCTTGGCGATGCGACCGAGAGCCTGGATCGCTGGATTTCGGACAACACAATGGTGCTTGCCGAGCGCGGCAGCACGGACGTCCTGATTTACCGCTACGAAGATCTTGTCAATGACCCGGAAGCGACCATCGAAAAGATCTGCACCTTCCTGGGATTGTCGTTCGACCAGAGTTTGCTCGACTATCATCGGAACCCGCAACGATGGTTCACACTCGATGCGCAACCCCAACATGCCGCGCTCCGCAACCAGCAGGTCAACAAGCCGATCTATGATGGCCGCGGCCGCTGGAAGACCGAACTGGGTCAAATGGAATTGAAGGAGCTTACCGAGGGACGCGGCAAACCGCTGATGCAGGCGTTCGGGTATGTTTGAGGGTTCCGCCCCGATCGTTTACTCTGGAAGCGCGCGCGGATAGCCAAACTGATCGAAGTCGCGCTCATAGGCGCGGTAGATCGTATCGGCCAGTTCTGGCGTGAAATAGTCGGCAAGCCTGCGGCGCGAGGAGGTGTGCAGAGGTGGCATCGCCGCGCGTCGCATTTCCTCGCTTGCACCGACATGATCGAGTACCCGTTCGAAATCTCGTGCAAAAGTCTCGGTTTTGCCGATGAGGTCGAACACAACGCCTGGAAGGTCGACAATGTCGCTTTGCCTCTGCCAATGCTTGTCGATGCGCCATGTCGAGGTCGTGCAGGCAAAGGCGACGAAATCAGCAAACGACAGGCTCTTGTCAGCACCGACAGGCAGCGACGGATCCGCCCTTTCGCGATGGGCCAGATAGACCTCCACCCTGCCATAGCCAGGCACAAGGGGGCGGTCGCGATATTGGTCGGCCCAGCACGACAACAGCCTTGTATAGGGATTGCGAACGAAGGTGAACCGCAAGGCTTCGGGACTTGTGGCCATGCGATGGAACTGCACAATGCCATGGCGAGGCGCCTGCAAGCTCGACGCTTTTCGGTTGTGCACCTTCCAGTTCTGGTCGTTGCGCCACTCCGACACGGTGTCATTGCCAATCATGGCTGCAAGGTTGCTGCGAATGCGGCTGCTCGCCGCCTTCGGCGTGGCGAGATACAGGATCTTGAGTTGCGGGACGACGTCGATCAGGTCGTCCGGCAGATAAGCGGTTTGCATCGCTCTGCGGTAGAAAGCCAGAGCTTCCGGATGCGCCCAGGCTAGAAACGGCTCCTTGAGCAGACCGCGGAGATTTCGCAGCCCCGGTCGCAACGAGCGCTCCAGGCGGCGGACCACGCCGACTTTGCGTTTGCCCGAGATGGCCTTGTCGGCGGGCGAGACACGGCTGGTGGTCATCGGCAAAAACCCTCGCCTTGAAAGCAGTCTACCGTCGTGGCATAGCCGCAACCACGCGGAACTATACGCCAGCGCCCCTATCCAGGACCGGCTTGCCACGCTTAATAGACTGCGAGCAAAGTCCCGCCAAGTTCGAAAGCTTGATCGGGGTGCAAAAGGGCGTAGCGAGGTCGCATGGATTTGTCACGGCATGATCAACGGGTTCAAGCTGACCCGAAAAAGCCTATCCTGTTCGTGCGCCAGCGTTACGCGCCCTTTGGCGGAGGCGAGATCATGCTGGAAAACATCATGGCGGCGTTCGCCGCGCGTCAACGGCCGGTGGCCGTGCTGTCAGGCGACTGGCCGCGACACGAAGGCATCGAGTTCATCCACTGCGCCGGCCGCCGCTTTCCCCGCTCCCTGCGGGCGACGTCCTTTGCTCGAGCCGCCTGCCGCAAGATCGCCGAAATGCCGCCGGCCCTGGTGCAGAGCAATGATCGCCTTCCGTGCTGCGACGTCTTCCGGGCCGGGGAAGGCGTTCATGCCGCCTATCTTGCCGAGCGACGGCGTTTCGAGACGCGGCTTGGCACGGCAGCGATGGCGCTGAGCCCGTTTCACCGCCAGACGCTGCGCCTCGAGCGCGCGACCTATGGCAGCCCACGGCTTAAAGCGGTGATTGCCATTTCGAAAATGGTGGCGGAGGACATTGTCCGTCACTACGACTATCCGGCCAAACGCGTGCACCATATTCCCAACGGCGTCGACCTGGAGCGCTTCAACCCTAAGTTGCGCCGACAGCATCGGGCCGTGGTCCGCTCACGGCTTGGCGTCAACGATGACAGGCCGGTCGTTCTCTTCGTTGGCTCGGGTTTTGCGCGAAAAGGACTGCTTGCCTTGATGAAGTCTGTCGCAATGCTCGATGGTGAGCCGGAGTTATGGGTCATTGGCCACGATTCGCGCGCCGATACCTTCCAGCGGGCCGGTGACAGGCTTGGTCTTGGTGCAAGGCTCCGCATGCTGGGGCCGCAAAAAGATACGCTGCCATGGTACGGCGCCGCCGACATTGCCGTGCTGCCTTCCATCTATGATCCATTCGGCACAGTGGTGATCGAAGCCATGGCCAGCGGCTTGCCCGCCGTCGTCAGCACCGGGTGTGGGGCGCGCGAGCTTGTCGATCGCTTCGAGCCGACGCTTGTTTGCGACGCAGCCAGCGCAAACGACCTCGCCGCCGGGCTTGCTCGCGCCTTGCTGCTGTCGTCACGGCCCGAGACTGCGGCTAGGGTCAGGGCGGCAGCCGAACACTACGATTTCAACGTCATGATCAGGAGAATGATAGCGCTGTACGAAAATCTCGACCTGAAATAATTTTCGACATATTTTTTGAATCCGTTAGGATCACCGGAGTGCCAACCGGCCGGGGGGACAGTTTCATTTGAACAACAGTCGCAGTTTTGATGCCGGAACCGTCTGACCGTGTCGGCGCTCTCAGTCGTCATAATCAGCCGCAATGAGGAAGCGTGCATTGCACGTTGCCTTCGCTCGGTACTTTTTGCCGACGAAATCGTCGTCCTCGACAATAACAGTACTGATCAGACCAGGGACATCGCCAGTGGGCTCGGGGCCAAGGTGCTGATCACACTCGATTGGCCGGGCTTCGGCGCGCAAAAAAACCGCGCCCTCGCCGCGGCGACAGGCGATTGGGTCCTTTCGCTCGATGCCGACGAATGGGTCGAGCCGCCGCTGGCCGCGGAAATCAGGGCCGCAATCGCCAACCCGAAAGGCTGTGACGGCTTCGAAATACCAAGACGATCGCGTTTTTGCGGGCGCATTGTCCGCCATGGCGGCTGGTCGCCCGATCTGGTGCTTAGGCTTTTCCGTCGCCAGTCCGGTCGCTTCAGCAACGACACCGTGCATGAGAAGGTGGTGGTGAATGGCAAGGCCTCGCGATTGTCCCATCCCATGGAGCATGACTCCATCGCAGACCTGGCGGACGCGCATGACAAGATCGGCAGATACGCGCAAGCGTCCGCCGCGCGGATGCTTGCCGAGGGGAAAAAAAGCTCGATCAGCAAGGCGGTTTTGCGCTCGGTCTGGGCTTATATGAACAGCTATGTCTTCAGGCTGGGGTTTCTGGACGGTTCGACCGGTGCGATGGTCGCCGCTTATTCGGCCGGCTACACCTATCAGAAATGGGCGCTTGTCGCGTTGGGTGGCAAGTCGAGGTGCGCCGAGGAAAGCCGGGCCGGGGTGAACGGCAAATCCGCGGGTTTCAGAAATCGCCCTGGCTAATTTCCGCGCCATTGTTGCCGAGTTGTTGCCGGACAGTTAGTGTGTGCCCGTTTTGAAATTGGAGCCAAGGTACTGAATATGACTGATGCGTTTAGGGTATTCGTTGGATGGGACAGCCGTGAGCCGATCGCCTACGACGTGGCGCGGCACTCTTTGCTCAAAAACGCTTCGGTGCCCGTCTCCGTCATTCCAATCAAGCAGGACGAGCTGCGTGCCCGTGAACTGTATTGGAGGGAGAAAGATCCGCTCGCGTCAACAGAGTTCACTTATACGCGGTTTCTCACGCCTTTTCTCGCCGACTATACGGGCTGGGCTTTGTTCTGCGATTGCGACTTCCTGTGGCTCGGTGACGTCGCAGGTCTGCTGGAATACACAAAGTCGAACAAGGCGGTCTATTGTGTCCAGCACGACTACACGCCGAAGGCCACCACCAAGATGGATGGCGTTGTCCAGACATCCTACCCTCGAAAAAACTGGTCCTCGCTGATGCTGTTCAATTGCGCGCATCCTGCGGTTAAATCGCTTACGCCGGAGGTCGTGAACCGCGAAAGCGGCGCCTACCTCCACCGAATGCAGTGGGTCGACGATGAGGATCTGGGCTCGCTGCCGGTAGAGTGGAACTGGCTTGAAGGTTGGAACGAAAAGCCGGCGCATGGCACACCCAAGGCGGTCCACTATACAAGTGGCGGTCCGTGGTTTGCCGAGTGGCAGAATGTCGACTATGCGGATCTGTGGATAGCCGAACGCGACGAATTCCTGAGCAGTGCCGATCAAGCAGACGCTGCTCTTTCGCGCTCGGCGAGCCGGTAGCCCAGCCAAAAAGCCCCAGCGGCTGGCGGTGGCGATGCCTAACGCCGCTTGCGATTCCCGCGCTGACGGCCGGTCTTCGCGCCGTGCTGCGGCACGACCTCGCCGAACACCGGGTTGGGCGCGCTCTTCGCGGGCGCCGGGACGGCCCGTATCGTTTCGACCAGGGTCGGGCGCTGCTTCGCCCCGGCACAAGCGCCCTCTACATCTGCCCGTCCAGCCATTCCCGCAAATCGCGGTCCTGCTTGTTTTCGGCAACGGGCAGCGAGGGCCGCCTCCAGACATACCAGATGGCGGCAAGCACCCCGGCAGCCCACGTGCCGGCGAAAACATTCGCGATGAGGTCGATTGGAACCTCCCAAGCCGGCTAGAACATTAGCACGGCATCATTTAGGAGGGCGACACCAATTAGGAGTAGAGCAGAGCGGGTGGAGCCGTAGGAGCCTCACCGCCACCCACCGTCTCAACCAGCTATCCCTTGCGAGGTCGCGGCCAAGACGGCGATGAGCAACAGCCATGCGGTCACCTTGAAGACGGCGCATAGCATTCTTCGTCAATGGCAACGATCGGACGCAACGCTGCTCAACATATCAAGCGCCGAGCAATCCAGTGCGGTTGAAGCGGCCGCCCGCAGCGTCAGACATACCCCCTCTTCAGGGTACGTGGCGAGTGGTCTCTTCGCAGCTGCGAGGCAATCGGGGGGCGAAGCTAACGCGAATGGAGTATACCTCGCGCCTGTGTCGCGGCTGAACCCGGAGACAATTTGGCTCGAAGGAGGGACTGTCAATCGACCTGTTCCTGGAACTGCAGCGAAGGTTACTCATCGAGTCGCCGAACCTGTGAACGAACGCTCTTGTCCGTTCAAACCTCGTCACCGCAATGAGGAAATCTCGAACCGGGCCCAGCGCGACCTGCCGGTTTGTGACGCATCTGGCCTGCGGCGGTTGCACCTGAGTGACCCGGTGTTGCTCGATCTGGCGGAACCCCGAGGTGCAATCTGCGAGTGAAATCAGAAGCTTGCATGGATGGGGTAGCGGTACGTTCCGCCCGATTTTGAACGACCGCCGGTTCGCCCCCGACAACGTCAGCGCGATCGCAAGCCAGCAGCAATGCCTGGCCTTGCTGTCGGTAGGCGAGCCAGTCACGCCGAAAGCCATAAGCGATCCGGAAGGGTGGCGTGTTCGAAAGTTGCACGGTGTCGCCAAGCACTTCCGACCGCCGGAGACCTCGCCATTCGAATGGATGGTGCAGAAGGGCGGTCGAACTTTATGATGAATTCGGGTGCCACTGCGCTCGATCAGGCGTGATCCTTGCTTTTTTGTGAGAGTGCAGTGCAATATCACCCAATGGTTGTAGCCCGTGCAGGGTACTCAACACATCAAAGCTGGAGTACGTTTTTGCGTAGGGAGGGTATCAGGGGAGGATTGGCGGGGTTCGAATGACGTATGCTACAAGCCTTTCATTGAGTGAGAATGAAAACCGTCCGACCTCAGTCGCAGTCAAAAGCGACGATAAGGCGTATATCAAGGCGCTAGGCTTCGTGCCGAAGCGATATGCGGCGGAGACCGCTATCGTCAATCAGGGGGAGGACGGCGATCGCGTCTTCATAATCGAGTCTGGCTGGGGTTGCATTTCTCATGACCTTGCCGGTGGACAGCGACAGATTTTGGACTTTGCCCTGAAGGGCGACATTGTCCTGCCACAGACCTACACGGGCGCTGCTCTTCAGACATTTGTGGCTCAAACCGACCTTGCGGTGCTGGAAGCCTCGGCCAAGACGCTTGCTCTTGGAGCAGCAAAGTCGCCACACATAGCCTCGCTTTTTCTTGAAACGCTCGCGCGCCAGCGAGCGCTTGTTGCCCAACACCTCACCAATATAGGCCGACGCAGCGCCCTGGCGCGTACAGCGCACTTGCTGCTCGAACTGAGAGCGCGCTTGGAGCGCGTCGGCGCTGCCAGCCGCACTGGCTTTGCATGCCCTCTCACCCAGTACGACCTCGCGGACGCGCTCGGCCTGACGCCGGTCCATGTCAATCGAATGCTGCGGGAATTACGGGAACGCGGTTTTTTGGAGTTCCGCCAAGGTCATGTCCGCGTGCTGGATCGGCTGGGCGTAACGAAGTTTGCCGAGTTCGACGACAGGTATATCGATGGTTGACACTTGTTTTGGCGCACGATGCAAACGCGGCGCGACGCGCCTTGAAGCCGCACTGGCTATCGGCGACGACGGCTGTCTTTACCGACGGGCTACCCGCGCCTGGCAAACAACGCGCGGTCCAGATCGCGGTCGGTGTGTTCTCTGGCTAACCCCTCCTAGACCAAATTACTACGGCCAAGTGAAGGGGCAAAAATTTTTTACGTTTTGTTAACCTAAATTAGTGAAGGCACAGCTTTTAGGCTATAAACATTAGTGACGGGGTAGTGCTGTCCAAGGTGGGGCTTTGGGAAATCCCGCAGTTATAGTGAAGGCGACGCGAACAGAACACTGTTCGCGGGAAATAGTATTTGCCTGAAGTATATCTCGTACTGGATCTCGAAACGTTGGGTAGAGTTTGGGGAGTAAGTTCATGGTTCCGACAATTCAACTGGATAACAAATCACCCGGTGCACTGGAATTCGTATCGCGCAAGGCCGGGAATGGAATACATCTGCATAGACACGGCTTGACCGAATCCTGCCTGGCTCTGCTGGACGAGCGAGTGCTTGACCGGCAATGTCTTGCGCAATGTCTGACCGCCTATGGCATCGGCAAGGAAATCCTGTCGTTCGGTTCGATCGAAGAGTGGCGGCATCAAGAGAATGCACTGTCGATATCGGCCATTCTGCTGAACGTGGGCAGCCGAAAGGTGACAGATGCAAGGACCGGCAGCGAAATTGCCGATCTTGTGAATGAGGCCCACCCGATTCCGGTGGTGATTTTGGCCGATACCGACGATCTGGAGCAGATTCTGAAGGCGTTGAATTATGGCGCAAAAGCCTACATCCCTTCATCGATCCGGTTCGAGATCTGTGTTGAAGCCGTAAATCTTGTCCTTGCCGGTGGCACATTTGTCCCTGCAAGCAGCGTGCTTGCCCAGCACAAGGCAATTGACACGTCAGTCGAAATGACAAGGCCCATGGCGAGTGTGTTCACGGAGCGGCAAGAAGAGGTCGTCCAGGCTCTCAGGCGTGGGAAGGCGAACAAGATAATCGCTCATGAGCTCAACCTTCGCGAGAGCACGGTCAAGGTCCATATCCGCAACATCATGAAGAAGCTGAAGGCGACGAACAGGACGGAGGTCGTCTACAAGCTCAATGAGATGTTTCCTGGCGCCCACCTGTTGGGCCGATCGAGCTAAACGGTTGTCATCATAACAGTGGCGCGGCTGCATGCTCGAACCGGGACCCATCGGTGGCGATGCTGCTCGACCGTTGCAGTTCGCCGCTCTTTTTGTTGCAGATATGGATTGAAGCCATGCTAGACCGGCCGTCGGCGGCAATTGCTCACAAGCCATGGCTCGGGGCGGACGCACCGCAGGACTTTATCAGCCTCGCTGACGTTGTCTCGTTTGCTCGGCAGTATCTTTTCTCGATTCTGGCGTTCGTCGTCGCCGGAATCGTTTTCGCCACGTTCTACTTTGCAACCTCGGATCCGATTTATTCGGCGCGCACCCAGATCCTGATCGAACCGAAGATACCCAAAAACCTTCAGCAGCAACCCGCCGAAGTGAACCTGTCGCTCGATACCGCTCAGGTCGAGAGCCAACTTGCAGTTCTGCGCTCCCAGAAGATCGCGATGATGGTGATCGATGACCTTGGACTCATGGACAATCCAACTTTCGCAGATCTGGACGGTCCGACCATAGGCGAGAGGTTTCGCAGAGCCTGGACGAGCATCGTCGATGCCGGCGGGCTCCATGCCGGCAATGCTGCGCTGACGGATTTCTTCCATCGCGTGCTTCCCTGGCCGGATCGAATGGAGGCGAACAGCCCGCAGCTGGAATCCGAGCGTCGGCGTCAGGCGGTGGAGATGTTCAGCGATGGCCTGGATGTCCAGCGTGTCGGTGTCTCCTATGCAATGGACATCACATTCCAGTCTCAGGATCCGGCATTGGCGGCACGCATCGCGAACGCCACGGCGGAAGCGTTCGTGCGCGAGCAAGTGCAAACGACAACGGCAACGGCTAGCGAAGGCATCGCATGGTTGGAAAGGCGGATGCGGGAGGTCGGTGATCAGATGAACCGGGCGACCCGGGTCGCCCAGCAGTTTCGCGCAAAACACGACTACAGCATCGGTCAGGACGAGACGTCCGTCGCCGGACAGGACGTCGCACACAGCGAAGGACAGCCAACACACCAGATTACGCTGGAGCAGTTGGAGGTTACCGCCGACACCTATCGAAAGATGTATGAGAGCCTGCTCGCGGCGTATACAAACTCGGTCGACCAACAGCCTTATCTGATCGCCGATGCTCGCGTCATCACGTCCGCGACGAGCCCCAAGACGGCAAGTCGGCCGCGCAAGACGCTGATCCTCGCCTTTGGCGCACTTGCCGGGATGGTAGCTGGCATCGGGTTCGCTGTGGCGCGACGCGGGCTCGATCGGAACGTGAGGACCCCGCGTCAGATCCGTCGCGAACTGGACCTGGCCTGTATTGGAGAATTGCCGCCGGTCAGCTTCAGGCGGGGTGGTTTTGGCCGGCTTGACGAGGTGCTCAGGAACCCGGACTCTTCATTCAGCGGCAGCCTCAGGAGCGTCAAGGCGATCATGGGCCTGGCCGGGGCCAACCCTTCAAGGCGTCGCATCGGAATTACATCCGTGTCCCCCGGCGACGGAAAGAGCACCATTGTAAGCAATCTGGCGGCGCTGTGTGGGAGAGCGGGCACAGCGACCCTCGTGATCAACGCCGACGATAAGTCGGCACTGGCCAACGAACGTCTCTTTTCCGCCGATTTCAACATGATCGATCGGGATTCCGGCAGCCCCAAAGACATCGGCAAGCAAATCCGATTCATTGAAAAGACATCGTTTTATTACTTGAAGAACGATGCGTCGAATTCGGCGAATTTGCTTGTTCCCGATAACATGGAGAAATTGCTGAACGAAGTTGGTAGTTACAGTATCGTCATTGTTGAACTCCCACCGTTTAGTTCAGGAGCCGAAGGCCTTGCTCTCTGCCCGCTTCTTGATGGCGTGATTGTGGTGGCGCAGTGGGGCGTGACGTCGCTTGATCAACTGGAAGACCTGACGCAGACACTCAAAAGCACCAATTCTTCCGTCCTTGGCGTGTTGATGACACGTGTTCGTACTGTTTCGGCTCGGCGTTACCGGAAGCGCGCAGGTCAGGCGCCGCGCTGACATGCTGTCCTCCTCGCGGTGGCGTCGAGCTAATGCATGTCGCGCAAAAGCATGCCCTCCAGCTCGAACCGAGGGTGCGCAGCGGTCTCGCGCGACGACGACATGCATCAGACAAGAACTTAAAGCGCGTCGCATGAATCCGTTCAAACGCGACGCGCTTTAGAGCCCAGCGGCAAGTCTCGACACCGCCCCGTCAATCCGGCACCTGTCAAAGTGAATCCGCGCCCCTTCAGGGCGTCGCGAGCCGAACAATCGATTCCGAAATCCTGCCAGGCATTGCACGGAGCAGCCATTCGTCCGTACCCGGCCTAGCAACTAAGGGGTAGGCCACGCTGCCAAACACCCCCGATCTACCACCTTTTCCCTGCTTGCCGGAGATCAACCATCGTCGCCAAAATGCAAACGAAAAGTTGAAATCGAGCGCAAGCGGAAAATGTCCAACGTGATCGAAAGTAACCTGCGGCAGTGCGAAGACCTGGCTATTGAAGGCTGGGTTATACTGAGCGGAGCCAGGCCTGCCGCGACTTCGCTTCTTCGGCGCGAAAGCGACGCGGCCGCGAGATCGAATACGCCGGACCTTTCTTCGCCTCAAATCAACGCAAGCCATGACCATGGCGCCGTTCCGTTTGAGCCGGATATGCGCACGGCAAGCATTGAGGACGATGCGCGGAGCGAAAGCCGACAGCCGCTCGGCGGTTGGGCCAAGAGGCTGCTGGATCTGATGGTAGCCTCGACAGCGCTCATCCTGGCCGGTCCTATCCTGATTGTGATCCCGCTTCTGATCAAGGCGACCACAGGCGGTCCGGTGCTGTTCGTTCACCAGCGCATTGGTTTCGATGGAAAGGCCTTCGACTGCTACAAGTTCCGCACCATGGTGCGGAATGCCGAGGAGGTGCTCGAACAGCATCTGAGTTGCAATCCACAAGCCGCCCAGGAGTGGGCGGCCAATCAGAAGCTGAGCTGCGATCCGCGTATCCTGTTTTTCGGAAGGATGCTTCGCAAATCGAGCCTGGATGAGCTGCCGCAGTTGTTCAACATCTTGCGGGGCGACATGAGTTGCGTCGGCCCGCGTCCTGTCGTTGCCGACGAATTGCAACGCTATGGCGCAGCATCGCATGAATATTTGAAGACGCGGCCAGGACTGACCGGCCTCTGGCAGATAAACGGGAGAAACACGACCGAGTATTCGCATCGCGTATTGCTGGACACGCAGTACGTTCGGACATGGTCTCTACGCCGCGATCTTTCGATCCTGATGCGGACGATACCGGCCATGATGAAGTTCGATCAGACCTCCTGACCTTGGCTATGTAAGGGGGGCTATGTCAGGGGGCGCGGCAGAAACGGCCTCAAGCGATTGTCGCCCACAACGGATTGTCGCCCACTTTATTGTCGCTTTGGGCGATGCCGCAGCACGGCAATTGCAAGGCCGACCAGATAGGCAATTTGGGTGACGACAACAAGATAAAACGTCGAGCGGATGGTGTTTGGAACAGACAGGTGAAGAAAACTGCCTACAGCGACGCTGCCGACGATCACCACCAAGGTCGCCACGATCAGCGCCGGCGCGCGCAACGTAAACCCTATTGCCAGGGCAAGACCGGCAACGCCGACAATGGCAAGCAACACGGCGATCTCCTCCCAGGGTCAATCGACGCCGCGCAGACGAACCCTGTCCCAAGGAAATCAGAGTCGCTCGTTTTTGTGAAGCCCAAACCTTCTAGCTCGGCGGTTCCGGCGGCGCAGTCAGGGTCTGGACCCCCGATGGTCAGGATGTGAAATGCAGGTTTCCGTCGTCGTGGCATTGATTTGCACGGGAATCCTGGGCCTCGTCGTCTATAGGCGCTGGTCGATGATCACTGCGCTCATAGCCTCTCTGGCGTTTTGGTGCGACGGCAATCGGGACAATAGCCTCGAGCCTCGCTTGGCGGCTCTTCTGTTGGCAATGCCAGTGGGGGCGGGGTGGCCGCGGAGGTCGACGCGATCCGCGTCGAGTGTCCGCGCTTGATCCGCAGCCGAACCCTCATCAGGCCAACGATCTGGCTTTTTTGGCGGGCAAACGCAGCCACTTCAGTCTGCTCTGTACGGAACCTCGTCGAACATGAAGCCGGCGAGTTTAATGATGCGTAGGGCTTCCATCACCTGACGATCATCTATCGTGCCTTCCCAACTGGAGAGTATGGTGTCGACTTCGAAGTCGAAGCCGTGCAATCCCATGACATCGGCCAGGTTCCTGCGGATTTCGGCCCTGATGGCCCCGTCCAAAGAAATGATGTTGTCCTTGCTCATCGCCGAACAACATTAGCGGATCTTAATATTTCCGGTACTTGACCGAAAGGAGGAACCCTTCATTAGCCAACTCACGAAGGAGCCGATCGCCTTCACCTCAACCACGGTTCCGGCTTTGCCAGGACCGCGCCCTCAAACGTGGTACACATACTCCCTTTGGGCCTCTAACGGCCGCCTAGCCTCACGTGCTTTGCTCGGGCGACTTGGAGGCCGGATCATTCTCGGAGAAACGGTGGCCAAAAAGGCCCAGTCGAGGTTTTCCTATTCGAGCCGATGTCGTGAGCATTAAGGTCTTTCAGATGCTGTTGAGCACATTGGAACGGCGGAGACGGCACTGTGCCGCTTGGTGGACCTGCTTGCTGGCAATGGCCATGATAGTGGGGTGCACGAAGTTCACGGCCAGCGAGCCGGTGTCGCTGTCGTCGGCTGCGCTGTGGGATGGCCTCGAATTTCGAATGCAAGTCGTCGACGATCGATCCGGCGACGTAAAGATGGTTGGTGACATTGACGGCGACGGCCTCTTCGACCTCGTGATCGGAGGCGAAGTCAAGGAAGCGTTGGTTTGGTATCGTGCACCGGATTGGCGTCCATATCTGATCGGACGGCCCAAAAACCAGTTTACGACCGACGGTGCGTTGGGCGACATCGACAGTGACGGCGATCTTGACATAGTCGTTCCCGATGGGCCGGAAGGTGCCAATCTAGTGGGGTTCCAGAATCCACTGCCAAGCGGAGACCCTACCGATGGCGCACAATGGCTCCGTCGGGAGATCGGCGAGATCGGAGGTTGGGGCAAGGATGTCAAACTCGCCGATTTCGATGGTGACCGACGTCTAGATATTGCAACGCGGTCGCAAGATAGCGTCATCATCTTTTTCCAGAATGCTGACGGATCATGGATGGGCCGCCCTTTGACGAGCCGCGACTTTGGTCAGGAAGGGTTGGGTATAGGGGACATAGATGCTGACGGCATACAGGACATCGTCGTAAGTGGAGCCTGGCTAAAAAATCCAGGATATGCACAAGCACGAGTGGACGAATGGGAGAGTTATTCGATAGGGCCGGCACCTGAAAACTTCAAAACGGTCGTTGCGGATATCGATCAAGACGGCCAACCCGACGTCTTGTATTCATCCTCGGAGGACGTTGCAGACATCGTGTGGTACAAAGCCAAGGATGGAAATCCCCGAGGATATTGGAAAAGCAACAAAATATTGCCTCTCGTCGAGAAGGCGCACACCCTGGCCGTCGGCGATCTGGACGGAGATGGCGATCCAGACCTCATGGTGGGTCAGATGCATACCTCCAGCGACCGATTGATCGCCGCTGTCTACAATATCGACGGGCGTGGTGAGATGTGGAGGGTCCAGGTCATCGGTCAGGGTGGAGTCCACAATGGCGTTCTCGCTGATCTCGACGCTGATGGTGATCTTGATGTTTACGGCTCCAATTGGGTGACGAATCCGCCAGTTCACATCTGGGTCAATGCGCTCGATTTGCCCCGCGACCGGTTGCCTCTGGACCGATGGGAACTCGCGGCTTCAATAGACACAGGGCAGCAAACATGCACCCTCTCAACAGACGACGTCGATGGAGATGGTGTGACCGATGTGGCTTGCGGCGCATTGGCATGGCGCAACACTGGAGGCGATCTTGCAGAGGGCTGGCCACGAGCAGTCAACGCCAGGGTCAAAAACTCCGCAAACGATGAATCGAATGGGCCGCGGCTAGTGTCACCCGATCTTGCGCCTCTGTCGGCTGCTGACCTCAACAGCGACAATGCGCCGGATGTGATCGCGGCGGGTACTACTGGGTTGGGCGGCCTTTATATCCTCGCCGACCATGGCAACGGTCGTCGAGGCCTGCAGTATATTAGCTCCGGCAGTTTTGTGGCCGCGCGAGCCGTTGACCTCGATGTCGACGGCGATCTCGATATTGTCGCCCTCTCCAATGGCGAATTTCCGTCGCTTTGCATTCTGCGCAATCTTGCGATTTCTCGCGATCGTCGGGGCTAAGAGAGTGCCGTCCACAAAACGGCTGGAGGCACTTTTTGAACAGCCTGCCGCGAACTGCGGGTAGACATTGCAACAAAAAGAAAATGCCGGGATCCGGCGACAGCAAGGAGCGGTCGCGCTTCACCGTAGAATGCGGCCCGTGGCTCCGCCTGCGGCATGCGCGTCGGCTTCGACAGGTCGAAGCTGACGCAAAAAAGCAATGTCATATTTCGGTCGACCTGCCCCATGCTTCGGAGCTGCACTCAGGAGAATGTCCGCTTGCTTCGAAACTGCAAAGGATTAACAGGCGCCGTTCGGCCACGCGCAAGCCGCCTGCTGCGTTGGTATGGCACGCCGAAGGTCAAACCTTAATCATCGCGTAGTTCACCCTGTGCCGTCGGATCGTGAGCGGAGTAGCAGGTATACTTTGACCAGGGTCCGGTTTGTGTCGCGTGGCAATCAACGCCCTCAATATCCTCCATGACGGTATGATCATATACTGCCGAGAATCCGCGCTCGCGAATTCGCCTGATCTTGCCTTCGAGGTCAGACGGTATGGGGTCGGGAGAGGGCCCCGGAAAAATGCTCCAGATGAGACCACGTCCAGGCTTCTCACTGAGAAAGCTGATGAGATGCGGCCTCGGATCAGAGTATCCCTGATAATCGGGAACGAACTCCCGGACCCTTACGTCGGCTCCGGCGCGGGAAAAATAAAAGCCGAACACTTTCGGATGCAAAAATTCGGGGTAGGGAGTTGGGAAGCCCTGATCGAGGATGAAAAGGACTTCCGAGACTCCAGCGTCCTTCAAGATCGCGCTTTCGTGCTCCCATGTCAGGTGTTTGTTAATTTCTGTAGAGCTTTGGACCCCCCAGATCAAGGCACCTGCAAAGAACACGGCAACTGTCGCGTAGCGTGCGCATAAGCGAGTGCTCGGCATTGCGTCGATGAACCATATCAAGCCGAGGAAAAGGCCAGGTGCAAAGGGGAACAGGAAGCGAGGCATGAAAGTAGGTCGAAGTACTGCAATGCCGAGAAAAAGGCATAACCCAAGGAAGCTTACCAAGGCGGTCAGGAATAGCGGGGATGATCGGATGGAGTTGCGCAGGCGCGCTATCCACAACAACGCGACGTTGGTCACGCGATAGCGGCGCAGCGTGCCTTCATCAGCCGCGTTTTTGGCATCGATGAGAAGCGCCGCACCAATAACGCAGACCAGGAGGAGGGCGACATAGATTTCGCCTGCCAGGAACTTCAACGCACGTCCGAGATCGAAGAGCGACAACGGCTTGAGCCAGAAGTTCTGGGAATTGGTTATGTGCAAAATGGCTTCGTAGTGGCTCAGGAAGACCGCGGCAACTGGCGTGTAGGCAAAACCTGCAAAGGCAATCGCGAGGGGCCGCGTTCGCCAAAAAAGAAGAAGAAGCGACACCCCCTGGACTGCTGACATGACCAAGGTCGTGTAATGGTTCAGTCCGAGAAACAGCCCCGACAGCGCCCACCCGGTGATGTCCCCGGTCTCGCCTTTGCCCCGTAGCGCACGAAAGAAGAAAACGGTTTGCAACACGGAACCGAGCACCGTGAAGGCGTAGCTTCTCGCCTCTTCGGCGTAATACAAACTGGGAATCCACAGCGCGATGATGATCGTGAACAAGGCCCTTTGATGCAGTGGCATCCGTCCGCGCAACAGCATCCATGCCATTAATGGCGCAGCGGCGGTGGCAATCATGCCAGGCGCACGAATTGCAACATTAGACACGCCGAAGAGTTGCCCCCACCCCCAGACAGTCAGGTAGTAGAGGGGTGCGTTTACATCGATCCCCAGAATCTCACGTGCCCCGCGCCAGTCCTGCAGTGCAATCGTCGCGGTCCACACCTCGTCATACCAAAACGCCTCGTCTGAGTTGACGAGCCAACGCAACATTGCCCCCATTGCAATGGCGGCAAAGACGCAAAATAGGGTGAACTTCCTGTCAATTCCGTCCTTGGGCTCTGAAGCGACACTGTTACCATCGATGGAATTGTTCTGAATGTAACTACCTGGCTCGACTTTGAGAACACTCACCATTGCCCCTGATCCCGCCATCGTTATTCAGGACGCATTTGTAATATTGGCAAGCATAGAGATTTATTGCCGTTATGGATGCAATTTTGAACGCGGTCTACACGTCTGGAGCTCCCGCGGTGCGCTACCAAGTTTTTGAACATCGCTGTGGCCAGTTCGAGACGAATTTCCATATGTGCCAAAGCTTTGTGCGGCCCAGCCGCCCCCGCTGCAACGCATCATAATTCGTCGAAACTCACACGATGGTGGTATCGTTTACTTCGTTTTGCGCGCTACGCTTCATCAATGAGCGCAAAACTCACACGATGGTGGTATCGTTTACTCCGTTTTGCGCACTACGCTTCGTCATGAGCGCGTGATCTGCTCAGCTCTGCAACCTGCAGAGTGGGCGAAGCGCAAATGGCGCAAGAATCGATACATGTCGAAGTTGCGGCGCCGCAGCCGGCTTGCCGTCGCCCGCTCGTTGTTGATATGGACGGGACACTGGTTCGTTCAGACCTGTTGATAGAAACCGCCCTGTCGGAGTTTGCACGCCGACCTCAATCTGCGGTCGACATGTTAAAAGCACTGAGGCTTGGCAAGGCTGCGTTAAAACAGTGCGCTGCTTCCTCGGTAGAGTTCGACGCGTCTGCGCTTCCATACGACGAAGCTGTGCTCAAAGAGATTGAGGCGGCGCAGAAGGACGGGCGGCAAGTCTACCTTGCATCCGCCGCTTCCGAACGCATCGTCAGAGCTGTTGCAGATCACTTGGGCGTTTTTGATGGGTACATCGGGTCGGATGCGACCACGAACTGCTCGGGCAAGACGAAAGCAGCCAAGCTGGTCGCAGTGTTCGGCGAGGGAAGGTTCGACTACATTGGCAACGATGCCGACGACCTGGCTGTCTGGTCAAAATGCGGAACGGCAATTGCAATCCGCACATCTGGACGGGTTTCCAGAAGGCTTGCGGCAATGCCTGTCGAAAAGGAATACCTGCCCCACCAGAAACCAAGCTGGCGGACATGGGCGCGCCTTTTGAGGGTGCACCAATACACGAAGAACCTTCTGCTGCTGGTTCCGTTGCTGGCTTCCCACCAGTTCACTGCCGAGAACCTGATCGAGCTCGGAATCGCATTCCTCAGCTTTTGCCTTTGCGCTTCGAGTGTCTACATTATCAACGACCTCGTTGATCTTCAGGCCGACAGGGCGCACCCGACCAAGCGGCATCGACCGCTGGCGGAGGGCAGAATCCAGCTGATCCACGCGTTGCTCGCCGCGCCGCTGCTTTTAATCGCGTCATTCATCCTCGCTACTGGTGTGTCTCCTGCCTTCTTTGCCGTCCTCCTTGGGTACTTCGTCCTTACCACGGCCTATTCGTTCTACCTCAAGCGCAAGATGCTCATCGACGTCGTTACGCTCGCGATGCTCTACACGGTGCGCATCATTGCCGGGGCTATCGCGATCGGAGTGCACGTCTCTCCGTGGCTTCTGACCTTCGCCATCTTCATTTTCTTGGCGCTGGCCCTGGTCAAGAGATATGCCGAACTTGCCACACGCCTAGATCTCCAACTGTCCGAGCCTTCGAACCGGAACTACAAGTTCGAGGATCTCGGCGTGGTCGCCGCGTTTGCAGCGGCCGCGGGCTACAATTCCGTCACCGTGTTCGCGCTGTACATATCCTCGCCGGACGTGAACGTGCTCTACCAACGGCCGCAAATGCTCTGGTTCGTCTGCCCCGTGCTCATCTACTGGACCAGCCGTCTGGTGATGATTGCTCACAGGCGCAGCATGACCGAGGATCCGATTGTGTTTGCGATGACCGACCGCAACAGCCTGCTGTCATTCCTCATTGCCGGGCTAGCTGTCGTGGCGGCGGTTTAGGCAACGCGAAATGGTGTAACGATATGCGTTCCCTTCAATTCACAACATACGCGACCCGTTATGCGGCTTTCGCAGTCATCGCGACGGCAGCCAACCTCCTATTGCAGGAGGCAACAGTTCGCGCCGCACCGTTTTTCACTCTCTTCGTTTCAATCACGGTCGGCACCGTCGGGGGATTTGTCGTCAAATATGTTCTCGACAAAAATTACATCTTCTTTGATCCGTTTGAAGGCAGGTACCAGGAAGCCCGCAAGGTAACGCTCTACGGGGTGTTCAGCGTACTAACGACGATTATCTCCTGGGCCTTCGAAATAGGATTCTGGCACATTTGGGGGACGTCTCTTGCCAAATATTCGGGCGCGATTCTCGGACTTGCCATCGGCTATGCAACCAAGTTCGCCCTCGACAGCAGATATACCTTCCGTTCCGGGAGGCCACAGTGGAGCTAAGCGGGTGGGGACGGTATCCGAGGCACAGCAGCAACGTCGTCAGCCCGGGATCTCCTCGCGAACTGGCGATGCTGCAGCGGCACATACCGACCTACGTGGCGCGAGGCAACGGACGCTCATATGGCGACGCCGGTATCGGTGCAGGAGTGACGCTCGATATGCGGCGCTTCGACCGAATGAAGGGTTTCGACGAAACCTCGGGCTTACTGACAGTCGAAGCTGGTGTGTTACTAGCTGACCTAATCGACAGGTTCCTGCCTCGAGGGTTTTTCCCTGCCGTGGTACCGGGCACGCGCTTTGTCACGATCGGCGGCATGATTGCTGCGGACGTTCACGGCAAAAACCATCATTGGGTCGGGGGCTTCGGCGATCATGTAGAAGCGCTGAAACTGATGTTTCCCTCGGGACAGACGGTCCGATGCTCCCGGGATGATAATTCTGACCTCTTCAAAGCTACCATTGGGGGGATGGGCCTGACTGGAACGATTGTCGAGGCTACGATCCGGTTGATCAAGGTCGAAACAGGATGGATGAGGCAGAACACTGTACGAGCCGAGAATATATTATCGGCCGTGCAGCTACTGACAGCTAATGAAGGCGCCAGCTATGCCGTAGCTTGGGTCGATTGCCTTTCCAGGGGAAACGCGCTTGGCCGCTCGCTGGTTTACCTCGGCGAACATGTCAGCCTTGACGCTCTCCAGGAAAGAAACCCGGGTGCACCGATCTACCCGAATACCCGTGGTCGCGGGATTGCTGTGCCATTGGATGCCCCGGGATTTCTTCTCAACAGGCACTCCATCCGAGCCTTTAATGCGCTCCGTTACGCCCGCGCCCGCACCAAGGATGAACTGGTGACGTGGCAATCCTATTTCTTCCCCCTGGACGGCCTTGACCAATGGAACCGGCTCTACGGCCGCCGCGGGTTCCTGCAATACCAATTCGTTCTCCCCCATCAGACAGCGTCACGCGTCTTGCCTGAAATCATGGGAGAAATTGCCACAACGAGGGACCCGTCGTTCCTTGCCGTCCTCAAGACGTTGGGCAAGGGTGGCGGCCAGCTTTCATTTCCTATGCCGGGAGTCACGCTGGCTCTCGATTTTCCCGTATCCGACAGCATCTTCTCACTTCTGGATAGATTGGACTGCTTGGTCGTCGAAGGGGGAGGGCGGCTCTATCTGGCCAAGGACGCCCGCCAGCGGCCCGAAACGTTCGAGGCGGGCTATCCGAATCTTTCTGTATTTCGTCAGCAGCGCCGCGCGATTGGGGCCGAAGGGCGGCTCGCATCGATGTTATCGAAAAGGATCGCAGTATGACGACACAACCGGGAACCGCCTTGATCATAGGCGGCACTTCGGACATAGGGAGGGCAACGGCCCTCGTCTATGCCGAGCATGGCTGGAAAGTGATCCTTACGGCCCGAAACGACGAAGAAGGCCTGCGGGAGGTCAACCACCTTCTCACCGCCTCGCAGGCCAAGGCCGAACTTTGCCGCCTCGACATCTTGGATACGGAGTCGTTCGGGCCGTTCATCAATTCACTCGGCACATTGCCCAATACAGTCGTCTGCGTGGTGGGAATGCTTCCAACCCAGTCGAGAGCGGTTGCCGACACGGCATACGCCTCATTGTCACTCCGTACGAATTTTGAGGGACCCGCAATTCTCCTTGGCATGCTGGCGGACCGATTCGAGAAGCGGGGCACCGGCACCATCGTTGGTGTCAGTTCGGTCGCCGGAAACCGCGGCCGCGCCTCCAACTATGTCTACGGCTCCGCCAAAGCCGGATTGACTGCTTTCCTGTCGGGGCTTCGAGGTAGATTGTGGCACTCAGGCGTGAGGGTGGTGACGGTCATGCCGGGTTTCGTCCGGACCCGAATGACAGACGGGATGAAACTGTCACCATTTTTAACGGCAGAACCTGATGAAGTAGCCGAAGCCATCTACGAGGCTGCGGAATCGCGGCACCGCGACATCATCTACGTGAGAAGAAGCTGGCGTCTTGTCATGGGAGCAATCGCCGCGATGCCTGAGGGCGTTTTTAAGCGGGTCAAGTTCTAGGGGCATGGTGCAGATGAAGCCATTGCGCGCCGCTGCTGGCGAGATAGCTTCGGCAAAAGGGTTCGAAGCCTGCAACGATATTGCCGCCCCAGCGCTCGAATTTTGTGTACAGACTATCTGGATTTCTTATCCTGAACGATGTCCCGCGTCGCTGCAATGTTCGTACTATCCAAACGCAAGTCAAAACGATCGGTTCACGCCGCTGGGTTGGACCTAGCATCATGCAGGTCTCGTTCATCGGTCTCTTAGTTTGTACTGGAATATTGCTTCTAGGATGCTATTTCCGGGCTCCATTAATCATCGGGCTCATTGTGTCGCTGACATTCGGTGCAACTGCCGTTGTTACGCTAAGTTCGCTTGGGGGATCGTCGCCACTCATCTTCACGTTCTTCGCTGCGCTTCTGGTGACTGCTGTCGCCTTCAAGCGACGAATTTGGCGGCACCTCGGCGAGGTATTCGGCGAAATCCGACCGATCTGGGCCCTCTGCGGGCTGATGCTCTATGCCATGGTCGGCGCCTGGTTGTTCCCGCGCTTCTTCGCGGGAGATACTATTGTCTTTGTACAATCGACAATGCGACGCGGAGTCGTGGAGGCTCCGCTTGCACCCGTGTCGGGCAATATCTCACAAACCGGATATTTCGTTTTGGGGGGCCTTACTGCTATCGCCCTGTGCGTTCTGCTTCTGCACAAGGATAGAATGGACCAAATTCGGCGCGCATTCCTTCTCTCATGCGGTCTCCACTGCGGGATGGGATTGATCGACCTAATCGGCAAGCTAGCAGGAGCAGGAGATGTCCTTCGGCCGATCCGCACAGCCAACTACGCGATGCTCTCAGAAGCTAAGACGGGTGGTTTTTGGCGCATTGCGGGTGCCGCCTCCGAGGCATCGGCCTTCGGCGGCGGATCACTCGCCTGCTTAGCATTCTGTTATGTTTACTGGCGCAAAACTAAGTCGCGGCTGGCGGGGGGGCTGGCAGTTCTGGTGCTTGTCCTTTTGGCCCTTTCCACGTCTTCGGTGGCCTATGTGGGACTAGCCATACTGAGCATTCCTGTTGCGATCTCTATCTTGCGCTCATTCCTTTCCGGCCGCTTCGACAAGAGCGAAATCTTGATCCTCACCGTCGTTTCGCTTGGTGTTTGCATGGCCTTGGCGATCGGCCTTTATGATGAGGGTTTCTTCACTCCATACGTCCAACTACTTGATTCTATGGTTATAAATAAGGGAAATTCCTCCTCTGGCCAGGAGCGAGCCTACTGGAATGCTAAAAGTATGGAAGCGTTCTTCGAGACGAGCGGTCTCGGTGTTGGCTTGGGCAGTTCGCGTGCATCTAGCTGGCCGATCGCAGTTGCGTCACAGCTTGGCTTGGTCGGCGGCCTGATGATGGTAGTGCTCTTGGTGGTGGTTTTTCGGGGCATGGGAAGCCTCAAACAGTATATCGATCCAGAAACCAACGCATTGGTGTCAAGCGTACGAGCTTGTGCTCTGGCTTCCATTGTTGCCGGCTCTCTTGCCGGTGGGAGCGCCGATCCGGGTATCGGCTTTTTCATTGCTGTTGCGGTCATCTGCGCAACCAGGGTCCGTGCTCTAGGCGCAAGTACGCCCGTCACGCGGCTCCCGACGCAGGACTCCTAGTTCGGCCCGCGACCGGCGAGGCGGATCGCCTGAAGGCTCCTGATACGGAGATCCCTGTCAAACTGCGTTGAAGATTGACCCCTTATCGGCGTGCAATATTGACCCCCTAAGGTCGGTGAGCTGATCCGATCCGTCGAGGCTGCTCGGGGTTGCGCACCTGGGCGGTCGTGTCTCACCACGCGAGGAGGCAAGAGATGTGCCGGTATCACCTGCTCCCGACCCACTGCCGGATCTCGTCAGCCAATTGCTCGAGAACGCCCATCGTCCCGGCGGGGAGCGGGTCCGGAAACCGTTGCTCGGGATACGCGAGCGTTCCCCCCAGATGGATCGGCTGGACGCAGGGCATCTCGTGCTGTTCGAAAAACTTGATCATGTTGTCCGCGCATAGGCGCACACTCGGATCGTCCGCGGGATCGGTGGCGCCGTTGACGATGACCGCTCCGAGTTTTCCGTTGAGCTGTTGTCCGTCGCGCCACAGGGGATCCGATCTGTCGAGCAAGACAACGCCCAGGGCCGGCGGCATTCCGAAGCAGGTGGGAGTAGCCATCAGAATCACGTCCGACTCTTTCATGAGTGACAGAACACGATCGATCCCGTCGCCGTGGTATCCGAACGTTTGATAACACTGCTCGCACCCGAGACAGTCGATACGCTCATCGGCCAGACGCACCTGTTCCACGACCTTCACCCGCCGATCTCTCTCGAGCGAGCGAAGAACCTCGCCGAGCATCCGCGCTGAGTTACTGGACGCGCGTGGGCTGCAGTCTATTCCAATGATGGTCGTCGCTTTGTCCATGTGAGGATCCCTAGTAAGGCGTGACAGCTCGATACCGAATGGCACGGGGCGAAGTTTTGAGTATCCCCACCGATGGCCTCAAAGTCGACGATACTCGCTCTTTACCTTTGAATTTTCCGGATCACAATATTGACCCCCTAAGGTCGGTGAGCTGATCCGATCCGTCGAGGCTGCTCGGGGTTGCGCACCTGGGCGGTTCAGCGGGTTGGGGTTCAGGCGCGGTTCTTGAACCGCCAGCTCTCGTTGCCGGTCTCGACGATATCGCAGTGGTGAGTGAGCCGGTCGAGGAGCGCGGTGGTCATCTTGGCGTCACCGAAGACCAAGGGCCATTCCCCGAAGGTCAGGTTGGTGGTGACGATGACCGAGGTCTGCTCGTAGAGGCGGCTGACCAGGTGGAATAGCAGTTGGCCACCGGACTGGGCGAATGGCAGATAGCCAAGTTCATCGAACACGACGAAGTCTTTGCGCCCGAGATAATCGGCCATGCGTCCCTGCCGGCCGGCTCGGGTTTCGGCCTCGAGCGAGTCCATCGGCAACATCCCGCCGGCCGAAGCCGAGGAACGCTACGACGCCATGTTGGATGAACCAGCCATAGCCGTGTGACTCAAACGAAACAGCCGCCGATCAACTCGGGGCGGTTCGCATTTACGGGCGCCGGCTCTTTGCAAAGGTGTTGCTCCCGCGCCGCGCTGGCAGAGTTGGCAAACAAAAGCGAGAAGAAAGCAAGAGCAATACGCACCGTTGTCATGTCGGCATCTCGGAAATTTGCCTGGTGGGAGATCGCAGATTGTGGATACCCAGGAAGCGGCGTTCGAAAAATCGGAATGAAAGTTCTGCGGCGACAATCGTCAGAAGGTATGCCAACAAGAACAACGCGATCCACGTATGGATTGGCCTCGGGTTCGCCGAAAAGTCCATTATCCGAGAGAGGGCCAACTTGGCCGCGACGACCGCAATCGCATGGTAAATGTATGCGCCATATGAAATCTCTCCAATATGTTGGAGAGATTTCAGTCTCAAAAGCCAGTGGACGGAACGGTGCTCCACAGCGGCAAGGCTTACAAGGCCGCCAGAGGCAGCGGCTAGCGCACTGTAAAGGAATACTTCGCGATACTGCCCCCACAGGATTCCGGAGAGGACGTTTTTTAGGATGTCGATGCCCCGCGCTTCCACGACATAGTAGTTAATGCTTGTGTAAAGTATTACATAGGTGAAAAGTAAGCAGATTCCAACTATTGCAACAAATGGAGCTTTTCTTTGGAGCATTCCATATTTACTTAAAAAAGCTAGCAAACAGCCCGTCGCAAAGGCGTCGGTATGAAGAAATGATCCAGCGTAGACCGCGTACGCGCTGGTTTCGGCACCCCATCCGATTCTGGTTAGGCCAATCGATAGGGCTAGGCGCAGCATAGGCGCCAAGATGAGCATAGAAAGTAGCAGCAAGACTACGGTGCGGCGGGACATCAGGAACAGCGCAAAGCCGTAGATGACGTAGAACTGCATCTCCACTGAGATAGTCCACAGGTGCCCGACGGGCCAAGAAGCAAGCTCACCTCGCCCAAGCGTCATGGCCAGATTGTTGATAAACCCCAGTAGCGAGCCAAGAGCGATCAGGTCGAGGCTACTCCCACTCACAAGGATGGTCACGACACCTGCGCAGATGTAGGCGAAATAGACAGGGACGATCCTAAGTGCGCGCCTGCGAAAAAACCCTACCAACCTCTCTAGCGCCGGTTGATCGCTTTCCCGGCTTATCACCGTAAGGGTAACAACGTATCCGGAGATCACGAAAAAGAGCCACACACCCGTCCATCCAAATGGTAACAATCCGCAATGCTGTGCCACGACCGCCGTCATGGCTAAGCCTCTCAATGCGTCAACTGGGCCAACTCGCTGGCTGTTTTTCGGCATGTACGGAGACATCATCGACTGCGTTGGCATGCTCATATTCCTTCGGTCCGAGCTTCTCCCTCCTGCTCAGGTGGCTGAAGGCGCTTTTGTGGCTTCTCCTCGTCGCCTCTCAAAGTCGTCTGCCTCATCCTGCCAAAAATCCGCCGGGAGGCTACGGAATGCCTACAGTGTCGCCGGCGGTTTCTGCCTTGAGTTCTATTCCCGGCGCCTCATGCCGCTCGGTCGATGTCAGGTCCAGCGCGCCCGTTTCATCCTCAGCCAGTGGTATTTCAACCTTGATCGTGTCTCCAGGCTCGACGGCACTCGTTTCGTCAGCTTGGATTTGCACTGTCGCACCGTCCGCCGACGGCCGGAAAATCGTGTAGATCGGCGCAGCCAGCTCCGCGTCGGCTCGGCGGGCAAGAAGGCTCGGGGCAGATACCGCGGACTCGTACAATAGCCGCCTTGTCGTCTCTGTCTTGCTTTCGAGAGCATCGAGCTCAGCTTGCGTTTGACGCAGGTCGACCGTTATCTCATTTTTGCGCCCATCCTGGAGCTCGAGAATTGATATGTCAGTTTTACTGATTTCCTGGCGCCCGCGCAGCAGACTGGTTTCCGCCGACAACCTCTCGCTCTGCGCCTGGGCAAGGGCCCGCTCCAGAGAAAACTCGCGCGGCGCCGCCGCAAGACCTTTGGCGACAAGCGCCGAAACCGCTGTCAATTCTTTCTGAATTGAGCCGATTTGCTTGTCGAGGAAAACGAGTTGCGCTTCCAGCGAGGCAAGTTCCTTCTGGAGGAACTCGCGGAGACCAAGAAGCGCCTTGACCTGAGTGTCCAATCCCTCGCTGCGCGCCTGGAAGATCAAGCGTTCCTGCTTCAAGAGCACGGCAAAGACGTCGTCCTGAATACGCGACGTCAACTGGGCCGGAAACTGAATGACGCTGGCATGCGAGAGTTCCGCCTCGAGCCGCGCCTTGCGTGCGAGGAGACTGGCCTCGCTCAGTCTGAGCAGGCTCACATCCCCTTGGCCCTGGATCACTTCGCGCTCGAACCTGGCATCCCTGTCCTCTCGAGTCCGCAACCCGCCCGCGATGCTCAATGCCTGCAAGATGGTCAGCCCGGGCCGGTATGCGAATTCTCCCGACTGCGTCACCTTGCCGACGACGTAGAACGGTCGGAACTGGACGATTTCAACAGCGGTGTTCGGTTTTCGCGAGAGGCCGACGCTTTTCATAAGGCTGTCGCCGATCGAGTTCGCGATCTCACCGGTGGTGAGTCCGGCAGCCTTGATTTCGCCGACCAGCGGTAGCGAAACGGAGCCATTGGGACCGACTATGTATTCGTCATTGAGAGCATCCCAGCCAAAAATCTTGTCGCGTGACGCACGCCATTCGTAGACCTTGACGCGGAGCTTGTCCTGCGGGCCGAGCACATAGTCTGTGGGGTTTGCAGCCGAGGCACCCAACATGCAGGCCAGGGACATCCCCGCATACACCACGACGTGGAGAATGCGCCAACCGTCGCGCCGAGCCGACAGGTTGCCCAGGCGCCGAACTCGATGATTTGAACGAGCGCCGCTGTCGACGGAAAAAGGCAGTTCCTGGAGCATCTCTTACCTCTGCACTAGATCTTCAGATTCTACTCGGGCTCCACCCAGCCCCTTGCGACTGTGAAAGAAGCCGAGTCACTTGTTCCTTGCGACCAAACGTTGCGACGATCACGACCACTATCATCGACGATCAACTCTCCTCGCGGGCAATGGGTACAGATACGGCGCGCGACCACTGCTTGCGAAGTGAGCGCGCCATGATCCTAATCCGCCGGTCGCGCCGATACAGCCTGCGCATAAGGTTAGCGTTGATGCGTGCTTAGGCCCATCGAAGTAGGAGGCGTACCTCGTTGGAGTACATCGGGCCTCGGGAGGGTGCGGCGCTTAACCCGATAGGCAGCTTGTTTGGACGAGGCGGACGACACACAGTCGCTGAGCATCCGGGCAACAAAGAATTCCGGAAAAAGGTGCCAACATTCCGGGAGGGCAATGCATGCGCCATGTGCGACAGCCGAAAGCAACCACCATGGTGGGCCGGGATACCAAACATTTGCGATCGATCAGCAAGACGCCATTTGCCGGCATCGACCGCAACGCGCGCATCGCCGTCGTGCATGATTGGTGCCCGAACTTTCGGGGAGGGGAGCAGGTCCTTGCCCGGATCTGCAAGATTTTTCCGAGAGCCGAGGTTTTCACCCTGTTTGATTTTCTCCCGAAGGAGATCAAGGAAGAGTATTTTCCAGGCGTAATTTTCCACGTTTCCGGCATGAATCGACTTCCCTTCGTGGAAAAGTACTACAGGTCACTATTCTTTCTCTGCCCGTTTATGATCGAACAATTTGATGTCACGGGTTATGACGCGGTAATTTCCTCTTCGGCCGCATTCTCTCGAGGCGTTCTGACCCGCCCGGACCAACTACATTTGTGCTATGTGCACAGTCCGGTGCGATATGCGTGGGACGAGCAATTCTCCTATTTGCAGCAGGCCCGCTTGGGATTTGGGCCGAAGGGTCTCGTCTTTCGCTACATGCTTCACAGGCTGCGGACTTGGGACACGAGAACGGCGCACGGTCCTGACCTGATGCTGGCAAACTCGAATTATGTCCGCTCTCGAATCGAACGGATTTACGGCCGCGACGCGCGGGTCGTCCATCCGCCCGTCGCCACCGAGGATCTTAAACTCGTCGTCAACAAGGATGACTACTACGTCACGGCCGCGTTCCACGCCCCGTATAAACGTACGGATCTGATAATCGAGGCGTTCAGCAAAACGCCGTCGCGTCGCCTGGTTGTTGTCGGCGACGAAGTACAATCCAGGCATTTGCGATCGCTTGCCGGCCCCAACATAGTCTTCACCGGCTATCTGCCGCGGCATGAATACATCGAAAAAATCGCCAATGCTCGTGCGATGGTGTTCGCCGGATGCGAGGACTTCGGGATAACGCTTGCCGAGGCCCAGGCGTGCGGCACGCCATTGATCGCTTTCGGCCGCGGCGGCGCGCGCGACATTGTCCGGCCGCTTGGCGAGAGCGCCCATCCGACAGGTGTGCTCTTCGACCGTCAGGCCATCGATTCCGTAGCTGGGGCCATTGATCTATTCGAGAAAAATGCGCTGTCCATTACGCCGCACGCCTGTCGCGTGAACGCGACCCGGTTCTCCGAGGAAAGGTTCGACCTGGCGATACTCGACGCCCTTGGCCTGGCCCAGTCTGTCCAACTCGCTCGCGCGACCGAGTACAATGAACTCTTCGGAGCCGAGAGCTCGACGCGCGATATAACCGGTTCACTTGTCGAGCCAATTTTACAATGAATTCAGTTGACCTTCACATGGCAAGCAACAGAAAAGCGCTTCGACCAGCCGCGTGCCCGTGCTGCTCGGCGCCGGTCAGCCGGTCAATCTACCGGGTCGAATCCATCCCGGTGCATAGTTGTGTCCTGCTGAACTCGGCCCGAGACGCCCACGCCTTTCCCCGCCGCGACCTTGACCTCGCATTCTGCGACGCATGCGGATTCATATTCAACAGGGCCTTTGACGAGACGATCATGGGTTACTCGACCAATTTCGAGGAATCCCAGCATTTTTCCAGCACCTTCAACAGTTTCGCGAAAGGACTTGCACGCGAGATTGCACAAAAATGTGCGATAGCCGGCAAGCACGTGTTGGAGATCGGCTGCGGCAAGGGTGAATTTCTCCGCGAGCTTTGCATATCGGGCGGCGCCACCGGGCTCGGTATTGATCCAGCCTATCGAGCCGACAAAGGCCGCAATGATGAGTACGGCGACGTCAAGATCATCGTCGACTATTTCGGACCGGACTACCAGCATCTCCAGGCGGATACGGTCCTCTGTCGCCACACGCTCGAACACGTCAGCTCGGTGTCGAGTTTCGTGCGGCTGATCCGCAAGATGATCGGCAAAAGGACCCAGGATTGGGCGGTCTTCGAGACGCCTGATGCAAAACGTGTGCTCGTGGAGAGCGCGTTCTGGGACATTTACTATGAGCATTGCTCCTATTTCAGTCCTGGCGCGCACGCACGCCTGTTTCGCCAGGAAGGTTTCGACGTTACTGATCTGGAGCTCGTCTATGATAACCAGTACATCGTTCAGTACGCCCGGCCTTCAGCCGGCCGGACGATGCCGAGACTACCGCTCGAGCACGATCTGGAAGTGATGCACCGTTTGGCGGAAACCTTTCCCGCACGCGTGCGTGCGGTTCAGGATTTCTGGCAGGAGCGTATCCGCGCCGCATACGCCGCCGGCCGGCGGGTCGTCCTGTGGGGCGGCGGCTCCAAGGCAGTGTCGTTCCTAACGACCTTGCAGCTTGGAGACGAAGTCTGGGCAGCAGTCGACATCAACCCCTACAAGCAAGGCAAGTTTACGCCCGGGACCGGTCATCCGGTCATCGCGCCAAGCGACCTCTTGGACACTCCGCCTGATCTCGTCATCGTCATGAACCCGATATACGTGAACGAAGTGGCGCAATCCTTGAATGCGCTGGACCTGCGACCGGAAGTCGTCGCGGTCTGACGTCCACCCAGAAGGAGCCTGGAAATGGAACATTCCAAGTCGCCAAAGGTATCCCTTGGTTTACCCGTCTACAACGGCGAGAATTTCCTGTCCGATGCGATTCAATCGATCCTCGATCAGGATTTCGGCGATTTCGAACTTGTCATCACCGATAATGCTTCGACGGACAGGACAGCGGATATATGCTTGGAATTTGCGCAGCGGGACAGGCGCATACGCTATGTCCGAAACGTTCGCAACCTGGGAGCCGGTGCCAATTTCAATCGAGCTTTCCAACTGAGCACAGGGGAATATTTCAAATGGTGCGCGCACGATGACCGCTTGAGCAGTGGTTTCTTGACAGACTGCGTGCGTGCGCTTGACGCGAATGCCCGCCACGTCATTGCCTACCCGCGACTGCTGGGGATCGACGAAACTGGGCAACTGACTTCCTATGTCGAAAGGGTGCTGCCGGATATGGGAGGATCGACGCCCGCATCCCGCTTCCGGTTGATGGTTGCTGCGCACGGTTGGGACGCTGCGATGTTCGGCCTCTGGCGCCGGGCGTCGTTAGCTAGAACGACACTGCACGAGCCCTACTACGGCTCCGATTGTGCGCTTCTGGCCGAGATGGCCCTTCTCGGAACGTTTGTTCATGCGCCCAACGCGATACTATACAGCCGTGACCATCCGACGCGCTCGGTGCGATTGCCAAGCTCCGAGCGATTGGCTTGGCAAAATCCTGATGGCTCCACGGCGAATGCCTTTGAATTGTCAAGGCGGCTAAAACACCTCGTCGCAATTGCCTATCGGCACAGGCGCACAGCACCGTTGGGCATGACACTGCTTCATCTGGTTGCGTGGATCTTGGATCCGCTGCTTATCGCGAGATTGTTCCTGGAACTTGTAGGCGCTGTTTCTCCGCAGCTTCGTGCCAAGCTCCGCGGCGCCGGCTTGGGGGCTCTGAAACGCATTCATGCCGGTTCAAACCGATCGCCTGCCTAGAAACGAGTGGTCCGCCGGGAGGCTT
This sequence comes from Mesorhizobium sp. WSM4816, assembly GCF_055811535.1. Taxonomy (NCBI): domain Bacteria; kingdom Pseudomonadati; phylum Pseudomonadota; class Alphaproteobacteria; order Hyphomicrobiales; family Phyllobacteriaceae; genus Mesorhizobium; species Mesorhizobium sp. WSM4816. The sequence continues at coordinate 61,457 of NZ_JBVVQR010000001.1, forward strand.
TGTATGAACCTTCGCCAAGTCACGCCCGCGGCCGCAGCAGTGTCAGCCTTCCGAAAATTGCTAGAGAGCTCGGGCAAGAGAAATCTGGTGATCGTCCGGGCGGGGCGTAGCTCTTTGCATGCCGGCTGGACTGAGGGGGCGGGCGACGCCGACTTCGATCTTCTCGTCGCCGCCTACGAGGCTGGCGTCTCCCATGGACAGAACGATTTCAGCGTATTTCTCCCGGGGCGCAAGATCGCCGGCTATCATGCCTTGTTTCAATGCTACCCTGAAATTGTGACGCGATATGATCTCATTGCACTGATCGACGATGACATCGAGACGACGAAGCTGGACTTGAATCGTCTGTTCGCTATCGGCCGCCGCTATAAACTTGATCTGTTTCAGCCAGCACTGGCTTGGGACAGCTATTTCTCCTACGCAGCGACGCTTGTCAGCGGCAAGCGATACTTGTTGCGATATACCAACACGGTCGAGATGATGTGCCCGGTGTTCAGCGCCAGGTGCCTGCAATCGGCGTTGAATTTGTTCGGGCTCGGCTACGAGACGGGAATAGACCTTCTTTGGACCCGCCTGACTGACATGCCTTGGTTGCGGTACGCCATCGTTGACGATGTCGTTGTAAGACACACGCGGCCGGTCGGGACAACAAAGTCGCTTCAAGGTTTCGCCGCCAACGAGCCTTATGACGTGCAGATGGATGCGGTGCTGAAGAGGTTCGGCGCTGCGTTTCGCGGGTTCGTAACCTATGCAGCGGTGGACCGGCGCGGGCAGCTCATCCGGTCTCGCTTTCTGATCGGCCTTAACTCCCTGTCCCTTTGGCGGGCGCTGTCCAAGACGCCACTTAGATGGCCGCAGTTTATGCGCCGCTCGACCGACTATACGCGACACTGCTGGCTGAGGCCGCTCAACCTGCAACGGATCGACGTCGATGGAGTGATAAAGTCAGGCCATCAGCCGCAAAGGGTGGATCGCGGGATCAGGCAACGATGATATCGGGGGCAAGACCAAGCTCGTGTGCCGCCTGGGCAACTTCGTCTCGATAGAGCGGGTTCATCACGATGATTGACCGCACGGGTCAGTAGCTCGGCGGTAGCGAAGCCGCTCGCGAGCGCGCCCTCGATAGCGCTGTAGCGAGCGAGCGGCTTTGCGGTGGTCATCAACAGAACCTGCGCGCGCTCGTGGAGAAGACTCCGGAATTCCGATCTCTTGCGCGAGATGATTGGCTTTGCCGCCGAGCGGCTGATGGAGCTGGAGGTTGGGGCCGCCACCGGCGCCGGCCATGGCGAGAAGAACCCGTTGCTCACGGCCCAGCGCAACGGCTATCGCGAGCGCGACTGGGAGACGCGCCGGCACCGTCGAGCTGCGCATCCTCAAGCTCAGGATGGGCTCCTATTTCCCCGGGTTCTTCTAGAGGTCGCGCCCGACACCAAACTAGCCGCGAAGCCTCAGGAACAAGTCTCGCGCATTGAACAGGTCAGAGCGCACCAGCACGAAGAGAGCCGTACAATAGACAGCGGCTCCAAGGCCAATTGCGCTAATAAGAAGCGTCTCCTGCGCGGCGTGCTCAGGCGCGCTGCTTAGCCACGCGCTGACGGCGCCGAACATCAGGAGGGCGGCGAGAGCCAGTCGTGGGAAGATCTCTAGGGGTCTCCGCACGTCGATACGCGCGATGCGCTGAGCGTAGAAGAGGAAGACTGGTAGGAGGACCAGGCCGCAGGCTACGAGCGCCACCATCGTCATCTCAAGGCTGATCTGCGCAGTGACGGACAACAGCATCATTGCGACAACAGAGTAGGCAATGTTCAACTTCAGGATCAACCTGGAGTGACCCATTGCAAGGATCGTAAACGCGCAGAGGCTGTCAATCGTGCGTTGCAGGCCCAGCAGCATGAGAATCTGGACAGCGACGACCCCGCTGGCCCATTGCGGGCCGAAGATAAAGGGAACCGCGATCGGTGCGATCGCGGCAAATCCGATGAATGCAGGAAACCCTGCTATCCCGGCGATGCGGACGGTCGTGTTGAAAAAACGGTCGATCTTTTCGGGTTGATCTTGAATCCGTGACACGGTGGGCATAGTGACAGCCATCAGCGGACTGAGGAATACTTGCACCAGAAGGTCGAGCGGACGACGGGCGAGAGCATAGACTCCGACCGCGTGGGGGCCGAGGAACGTGCCGAGTAGGACCTTTGGAATTTCCTCATTCAAAAAACTCCAAAAAGTCTGGACGATAAGCGGGCCGCCAAATCCTAATAGGTCACGAACCTTTTCATAGGAGAAGGTCAGACGGGGCCGCCAAGAACTGCCAACGAGAAGGACAACGGTTTCCACAGCCGCTTTTGCAAGGTGCATCCAAATCATGCTCCATACGCCGAAACCGGCTATTACCAAGACGATGCCGAGTGTGCCGCCGACGACGGTGCCGGCAAGTGTACGCAACGCGAACAAGCGGAACTCGAGTTGGCGCTTCAACACAGCCGCAGGTACCGACGAGAGGGCCTGAATTACGACGACCACGCTGCTCCAGCGGATGAGATCTTCGAGAATGGGCTGTCCGAACGCTGCAGCAATCAAACCGGCAGACATCCAGATGAGCCCGCTAATCACTGCGCCGCTCGCGGCGAGAAGCCAGAAGGCCGAGTCAAAGTGTAAGGACTCAATTTTAGGGTGCTGAATGAGTGCCTCCGGTATTCCGATCGTGACCGGAACAGCAAGAATGACGGGTACAACCATGGAGAGGGCGGCGAGGCCGAATGCCTCAGGTCCGAGGTGCCTGGCCAATACGACAAAAATGGCAAACATGGCTGCTTGCCGCCCCCATGTTTCGACTGCTGTCCAAGCTGCGCCGCTGACAATCTTCGCGCCGATCGATGTCATCGCATGTCTCTTTGCCCGTTGGAGGACGGAACTGCGACCTTCGATCGCGCAGTCAAGGCTTTCCGTCTTCGTCTCACGGCTGCGCCGTTAGCGATCTGGCCTGGTCTACGTGAATAAAAAGGAGAGCCGTCGATCTCTCTCCGGCCATCGTTTATTGAGCTGGAATCTCGCGAACGCAGAGTCGTCGCGGGACACAGATGGCGTTTCGCATGTTTGCTCGTCATTCTATTCCACCATCCACAAGCACGCATGGCTGAGGATGCTGTGGTTGGCGAGGAAGGGTGGCTGCATCCAGTTCTTATTGGTCATAGGCAGCTCCTCTGGAAATCCTCTTTGTAGCGCAATCAAATTAGGCGGTGTTGGCTGATATCCTGATGATATCGCTGCGGCCGCGTTGCCGGGATTCGAATTCGTTCGAGTGCATCTTGCCAAACCTTACGCCGGAGCGTGGGAACGTAAACGTACCCAAACGACGTATGTCTTACGCACCCGGGGCAGTTTGGTGCAGTCCGATTACCGATGGACCATCCCGCGTCCCACACGCCCATCCGCGCAGGCGATCAAGAAGCGCCTCTTTCAGCGCTGGCTGATATTCAAGGGCAAACGAGGTGCGCCGCGGCAATCAAAGTGAGAGCGCCTCTCTGCCAGATTGTCGGGCTACAACGAGGCGAGAATGTCCGATGACCCTTGGTGAAATGGCCATGTTGATCTCGACCGGCACGGTCATTGGAGTGTATCCCCCACCAATCCCGTTCTGCGCTTTCGTGCCGCCGCGGTTGAATTGAACTTTCATGCAACCGCAATCTCGGGTGTGAAGCCGAGTTCCGCTACGAGACTGGTGATCTCCTCGCGGTAGAGCGGGTTCATGACCATGATTGATTCGACTGGCTGGCCGCGCAATGCCTCCGGAGCAAGGATCGGAGTGCCGGTTCCTGGCGCAAAACGACCTTGCTTGTGCGGATTCACATCGATGATCGCGCGGATCCGATCGGCGCCTGGCACCACGTTGACGAATGTAATGCCCTTCGATCCCCCTCCCCAGACGACGATCTGCTGGGGATTGCGCCTCGCGATGTAACCACCCAATCGCTCGATCTTGTCGCGATAGGCGCGCTCGAAATCGCGGACGAGCATCTCGATTTCGCGGCTGTCAACGGAAGTAGCGTACTTGGGGGCAGCCGGCCGCGCCTCAATGTAAAGATACTGGTCGCCGAAAGACGTCCCTGCATCCAGCACTCGAAAGCCAGCCGTCTCGAACGCCGCGTTCAGCGAAGCGGGCGTGAAATAGGAGGCGTGCTCATAAATGAGGTCCCAGATTCCCATATCCCGGAGCGTGTAAAGGACATTCGGGACTTCAAAGAAGAACACCGTCTCCGGTGCGATGCCCGGATGGGCGCGAAGGGCGCGCAGGAATTTCACCGGCTCGGCGATATGTTCGAGAACCTGGCGGCATACCACCAGGTCAGGACGCAGATCCGCGTAGGAATCGCCGAACCAGTCGTTGATAAATCGTACTCCAGGGACCGCGTCCCCCCGGTTGTCCTCGAAGCTCTTGTCGAAACCGATTCCCTGCGCACCGCTGATCAAGCTTAGCCGCTTCAGGAAATCCCCCTTGCCGCATCCAATATCGACGATCGTCTTCCCGGAGAGCGCGTAGGTCCTGCTCAGGCGCTCGGCCAGCGTATCAACAAACGCCACGAAACGGGGGGAGTAATGAAGCGAATTCTCGTAGTTTTGCGTATAACCGATGCGATTTTCCTCGAATGAGGCGTTGAAGACGTGCGTGCAGCCGAGGCAGAAGGTAGTCGCAAATCTGCCGGTCTGTGCCGCGCGCGCCGATGCCGCGTCCGCACAAAGCGCGTTGCAGAGCAGGGGCAACGCTTCGAATAGCACCGAATTGAGCAGATTTCGCTGACCGCAGACCAAGCAATCGGTTCGAATGGAACCCGTCGACTGCGTCGGTCCATCGGCTTTCAGGCAAGCCATCTGTGCGCGGTCCGCCTGTTTTGTCATATGATTCTCGGCGTTGGGACGGGGAGGATGAATTTTCCGCCGCGTGCACGATACTCGGCCTGTTGATCGAGAATTTCGTCTACGAAATTCCAAGCAAGGAGAAGCACGTAGTCGGGTTGCACCTCGAGAAGCGCTTCAGTCGAGCGGATCGGCAGGCGCTGGCCGGGCATAAATTTGTTGTGTTTATAGACGTTGCGATCCACGACGAAGTCCACGAGGTCGCGTCCGATGCCGACGGTGTTAATCAGCGTTGCTCCCTTGGCTGCCGCTCCATAGGCGGCAATCGTGGCACCCTGCGACTTTAACCGGCGTAAGAGCGTGGAAAGGTCGCGCTTCAGCGCGTCGACCTTGGTGGAGAAATCGCGGAAATACCCGATCGCATCGATCCCGCGCGAGGCTTCATGGGCAAGCTGTTCCTTTACTGTCGCACCCACGTTCTCGCGCGATTCCACGTAAAGGCGCAGCGAACCGCCATGGATTGAAAGGTGCTTGACCTCATTGAGGTAAAGCCCGTGGCGGCGAAAGAGCTTATCCAGTGCAGTAACTGAAAAATAGCAAAGATGCTCGTGATAGATCGTGTCGAACTCACAATGTTCGATCAAAGGTTCGACATAAGGTGCCTCGATAACCGCCACACCGTCATCCTTGAGAAGTCGGGCAATTCCTGCCACAAATCCGTTGGTGTCGGCCACGTGGGCGAGCACGTTATTGGCATGGATAATGTCCGCGCGCATGCCTTGCGCGCGCAGCGTTTCAGCGAGATCGCGGGTGAAGAATGCACAGCGCGTGGGCACGCCGACCCTCTCGGCAGCGGCGGCAGGTCCGTCGGCCGGATCAATTCCGAGCACCCGAATTCCCGCCTCGACGTAGTTCTTCAGCAGATAACCATCATTGCTCGCCAATTCGATGACAAGGCTCTCCGGGCCAAGACAGCGGCGGTTGATCAAATCAAGCGCATTCGCACGCGAATGCTTTAAGAGAGCAGGGGAGAAAGAAGAATAATATGGATAAGAATCGGCAAAAAGAATTGTCGGATTCACCGTCTCGGTGATCTGGACGAGGCTGCAGTCTTTGCAGAACGCGACGCGCAGCGGAAAAATGGGCTCCGGTTCGCCGATGTCGCTGCTGGTGAGAAGGCGATCGGCCAGTGGCGTTTTACCGAACTCGAGAAACGTCTCAATGCCAGTTCCACCGCAAGATCGGCAGGCCCGCTCGGTTACCGACTTCGCATCTAGGCACATCATGTCCATATCGTCCCCCTTAGCCCGGCTCAGTCTGCTTTGGCCAGAACGGGAACGCGACCAGGTGCTCGTCCAGTTCGCAATCGCGGATCAGCTTTTTCACGTGGGCGATGCGCTTGAAGCGCTCCCCCTCGAACTCTTCAAGCAAGAGACCAACAGTGCCGAATGCCTCGTAGAGCTGCGCGACGTCGCGTCGGGCCGTCCGTTGCGGCTTGAACCCGTGCAGGCTCTCTGTTTCCTCGGCCAGCCGTGTCCCAAATCCGCCCGCGAGGATACCCACTTTCATAAAGTCTTCCCACCAACAAACACACGTCTCGAACGTCCGTGAGTTCTGTTACCACGGGCGATCGGCGTTCAACAACGCGAGCGAACGGATGATGGAAGCGCACCAATGTGGACCTTTAGGCGGACCTTCAGCACCATGCTTGATAGTCAATTGCGACTGCGACTTAGGCCGTTTGAAGTAGGCGACTGGTCAGCGTCGGCTGTCATTGTTGCGCCGCATCCGGCTCGGGTGCCTAGGTCCGTTTTGGTTTTTGTCACCGATGGCGCCGCGTCCTCATCGCGACCTTAGGCATCCTGAAACCTTGCGGACGACACGCGAGGCAGGAGCCATAGAAGCAGTTCATCGTCTGGGCGCATCATCCGAAAGTGTTACATTCTTACGCCTTCCAGGCGGGGCGGCCAATCATCACGTTCATGAGATAACACATGCGGTCGTGTCGATGCTCAACTCTTGGCGGCCGCAGAGCGTTTTCGTGAACTATGCAAAAGGATCCGACTTCCGATCATGTCGCCGTCAATGCAGCAGTTCGCGCGGCGCTTCGTGCTTATGGTCGCCCTGTTACGGTATTCGAGTATCCAGTCTGGATTGGTACCATGGCGTCGTCCACGCTCAATAGCCTCGCCTGTCTTGGCGATGTTATCGGCGTAATGCGGGAAGCGCTGGCGGCGCATGCGTCTCAGATGCAGCGTCTGGAGAACCAAGATGAATGGCAGACGCTGTCGGACTTGTCGGGGGGAGATTTCGTCGGGCGGTTGCTGGCCGACGACGAAATGTTCACACGCTACGAAATCAACATTTAGCATGTTCGGCCGCCTGATCGTGGTCCTGATGATCGGGTACACCCTCGCAAGTTGCGAGGCCGCTCAGGGACAGAGACCTCCCGAAGAAATTCTACAGTCGGGTCTTGTTTTTGAACGCAAAGAGATTGCCCCCTATTCAGGAGACGTAAAGCTTGTTGGCGATATAGACGGCGACAGTCGACTAGATTTCGTTCTTGGCGGCTTCCCCGAGGATGCGATGTCTTGGTGGCGGTGGCCCGATCTGGTTCACACCGTAATCGCGAGGCCCCGCGTCGAGTTCACCACCGACGGAGTGCTTGCCGACATCGATGGGGACGGTGATCGCGACATCGTCACGGCCGATGGGCCCGATGCTGTCAATCTCGTCTGGTTCGAGAACCCGCGGCCGAATGGTAACCCGACCCACGGTCCCAGCTGGAAGCGTCGGGAAATCGGTGCAGTCGGCAGCTGGGGCAAAGACATCAAGGCCGCTGATTTCGACGGGGACGACCTCGTTGATATCGTCGTTCGAGCGCCTGGCGAAGTGATGATTTTCTTCCAGGAAAGCCCGAGCTCCTGGGCCCGCGTGGGCTTGTTCTTCAACCTTGGCGAAGAGGGAATGGCAATCGGCGATATTGACGGCGATGCTGATGTCGATCTCGTCCTGCACGGAGTATGGGCGTCGAATCCAGGCGCAGCGGCAGCACGCGATGCAGCACTATGGCGCAGCTACGAGCTTGGTCCGTTCAATCCTGCATTCAAGGCGCTCGTCACCGACCTTGACCAGGACGGCCGCGCCGACATTCTGACTTCACGTTCCGAGCACACTGACGACGTTGCCTGGTTCCAGCCCCTCGCCGGGCCGACGGGCCGCTGGATCCGCCATGTCATTCAGCCTTCTGTCGCGGGTGCCCATACGCTGCAGGCCGCCGACATGGACGAAGACGGGGACAACGATGTCGTTGTCGGGCAGATGCATACGACCGAGGAGCGCAAGCTCGCGATCCATTACAATGTCGACGGGCGAGGAACGCGCTGGGCCCGTCAAGTGATCGACGATGTGGGTCTCCACAACGGCGTCGTCGCCGATGTCGACAGGGACGGTGATTTTGACATCTATGGGGCGAACTGGGTGGGCAACCCGCCTGTCAGAGTGTGGATCAATCGGCTGGATCCGCCTGCATCGGTCCGCCTCGACCGCTGGACCTATCATCGCATCACGAACGGGCACGTCCGCTCCTTTGGGATCGCTTTTTCCGCCATGGATGGTGATGATCTCACTGACATCATCTCGGGTCCGTTCTGGTACCGTCAACCGTCCAAAGCCTGGAACACAGAATGGGAACGGACCCCGCTTGCCGAGGGTGTGGACGCGGTCGCAGCCCTGGATCTCGATGGTGACGGGCGCGGGGAGGTCATAGCACAGCGCGGCGGAGGCAGGGCGCTGCACCTGGTGTGGCTCCATGCCGAGGACATTGAAGCGCACCGCTTTGAAGAGCACGAGATCGGAGAGGTTCCCGCCGCCAGTCATGAGCTCGGCTCTCAGGGCCATGTGCTAGCCCAGGTCGTAAAAGGTGGGAAGCCGGAGCTGGCGGTCTCGAGTGGCGGTGGGGTTTTCTATTTTAAGATTCCTGACGATCCAACAGTCGAGCCATGGCCGCGCACCCGCATCTGCGCCGAAGCGTCTGATGAAGGGATCGCATTCGCCGATATCGATAGGGACGGTCTACTTGACCTTGTCGCCACGACCGGCGATGCAAAGACGGCCGCATGGTGGCGCAATCCGGGTGACGGCTCGCCAGACTGGGAGCTTCGGCATGTTGGAAAAGTTCCTGAAATGGTCTATCCCGACCGCGTCGCGGCCGCCGATCTTGATGGCGATGGACGTGCGGACATCGTCGTGACCGAGGAAAATGGCAAAGCCGACAGCGCTAAGGCGTATTGGTGGCACAACCCCGGCGACAGCTCCTCCGATTGGAAGCAACACGAAATCACCTCGCGCGGTTCCCTTAATAGCCTTTCAGTGTCCGATATGACTGGCGACGGCAGGCCGGATCTTATCATGGGCGAGCATCGCGGCGCACTTCGTCTCTCGAGCTGGCATAATCTGGGTGGGGGACGGTTCATCGAGCAGCTGGTCGGCGAAGGGATGGAAAGCCATCTGGGAGCAAGGACGGTCGACCTCGACGGTGACGGGGATCTCGACATTGTGTCGATCGCATGGGACGCATTCGAAGCGATCCATGTCTGGCGGAATGACGCGGTCGGCAAGGGTGCTGATGGCGGCCAAAAGGCCCGCTGACGAGGAGGGGTGAGCACCTGCCGGCGCCGCATGAACCGTAGCGAACTCGGCCGGCTCCACCTGTTTGCACGGCTGCGCAAGCGCTCATCGACGACGCTCAAGTCCGGGAAAGTGCGATGCGCTGAATGAATTCAACCGCTCGACGTGCTAAACCATTCGACGTTGTCGCTTAGCAGGTTCACCAAGCCAGTGCGCAAGTCGGGCCGCTCATGCCTTTACGACGTTGTCGGTGCGTGACTGACTACGCGCACAAGCATTTCGTGTATCGAGCACCAGCTTTGCGTGCTTGGTGATGTTCTGCCAATCGATCGCATCATGATCTGTCGAGATGACAACGGCATCATACGATGCCAAACTGCTAGCGCAGATATCCACAGAGGGGCGACCTGCCAGGTTGGCGTACTCTCTTGTTCCGGGTATCTCCGGTACGTAGGGGTCGTGGTAATCAACGACTGCCCCGCGTCGCTCCATGATGTCGATCAGCTTCAACGATGGGCTTTCTCGTGTGTCACCCACGTTTTTCTTGTAGGACATCCCGATCACCAAAATCCGCGAACCACTCAGGCCGCGGCTCGCTCGCCGGTCCAAGGCCTCCACGAGGCGGTCCACCACATAATGCGGCATGTTCGTGTTGATTTCACCGGCAAGCTCAATGAAGCGTGTTGTTACTTCGTACTCTCTTGCCTTCCAGGTCAGGTAGAATGGGTCGATCGGGATGCAGTGCCCGCCGAGGCCGGGGCCTGGATAAAACGCCATATATCCGAACGGCTTGGTCTTGGCGGCTTCGATCACCTCCCAGACGTCGATGCCCATCCTGTCAAAAATCACCTTTAGCTCATTGACCAACGCAATGTTCACAGAGCGGAATATGTTCTCGGTCAGCTTCACAGCCTCTGCCGTTGCGGTGGAGGCCACGGGAACGGTTTGCACAATGATCTGATCATACAGCTCCTTGGCAACTTGTAGGGACGATGGGTCGTCGGCGCCTATCACCTTTGCAACTTTGGCGGTGGTGTGTACGTCGTTGCCTGGGTCCACCCGTTCGGGCGAATAGGCGAGAAAAAAGTCCTTTCCTAGAGAAAGATTCGTCGCCTCGAGCAGCGGCTGCACGATCTCTCGCGTCGTTCCTGGCCAGGTCGTCGACTCCAGAACGACAAGTTGACCAGGGCGCAGCCGCTCCGCGATCGCACGTGCGCTGTTTTCGACGAACGAGAGGTTCGGCTCCCGGTTTTTGGTAAGCGGCGTTGGCACCGCTATCAAGATCGCGTCGGGTTCGCCTAGGTCGGCGAAATCGCTGGTGGCGCGAAACCGCTTGCTGTCGACAGCCACTTTGATGGCAGCACCTGGCAAATGATCTATGCCTGTTTCTCCGCGGTTAAGAAGTGCAACCCGAGACGCGTCGATGTCGAAACCGATGACTTTGAACCCCGCGTCCAGCGAGATCATGGCGAGCGGCAGACCAACGTAGCCGAGGCCCATGATGCCAATGGTGTAGTCCCGCGTTCGGATGCGGTTAACCAGTTCCTGAAGGTCTGGAGCAGTCTGCATGAGATGCTGGCAACTTTCGCTTCAATGTCGACAATAAAGGATCGCCTCAATTACCGCGGGGAAGCAGTTCACAGCAATCAGCAAAATGTATGCGCTTAGCCAACCCCAGAGCTGAAAACAGCACGGATTGCACCATTGGGAGAACAGCCGAAATGCTTACCCCAAGCCACGTTGTCAAATAAACCTGGCGCTGCCACATTTAACTTTCAAGCGACGTCCTCAAGGATCTGGGAGCCACCTTCGCTCGCGAGATCGAAGATGTCGCGTTGGCGAAGGGACGCACCCTGCGTCAGTCGATTAAACTGTTCGGTTGAGGTGGGGAATATGACGCAATCGATCCTGGTAACTGGTGGAGCGGGCAATATCGGCAGCGCCCTCACTCGCGCGTTGGTCAAGCTACCTCAGACTCAGGTGGTCGTCGCTGACAACCTGTCGACCGGAAGTCGAGACAAGGTACAAATAGACGCGGGCAATCTGACCGTAGTAAAGGCGGATGCGAACGATTTCGACGACATCTCATCGTTGTTCTACCGCTTCCATTTCACCCACGTCTTCCACTTCGCAGCCGTGGTCGGTGTGCAGCGGACTTTGGCAAATCCGTTGCTCGTGCTGCGCGACATCACCGGTATCGAGAACGTGCTGAGGCTATGCAAGAACACCGGCGCCGAGCGTGTCTACTTCGCTTCGTCATCGGAGGTATATGGCGAGCCTTTCGAGATTCCTCAAAACGAGAGCACCACGCCGCTTAACTCTCGTCTGCCGTATGCAGTGGTGAAGAATCTTGGAGAGGTCTATCTGCGCACTTTTCAGCGTGAGTTTGGACTGCCATTTACCATTTTTCGCTTTTTCAACACCTACGGACCACGTCAGAGCGAGGATTTCGTTCTGCCGCGATTTGTGCGTGCCGCCCAGCGCGGCGAGCCCCTGACGATTTACGGGGACGGTTCGCAGACCCGCACCTTCTGCTATGTCGACGACACGGTTGACGCTTGCATCGCGGTTCATCGAACGCGCGCGCACGAGAACGAAGTGATTAACGTGGGCAGCGACGTGGAAATGAGCATTCGACAGCTGGCCGAGTTTGTCATCGAAGTGTTGGGCTCGTCATCGAAGTTGGAATTCCGACCGCCCCTTGCGGAGGGCGACATGACGCGCCGCTGTCCTGACACGAACAAGATGAAAGCTATATTGAACCGTCCCCTGGTGCCGCTCGAAGAGGGCATTCGCCGCCTCGCCGACCACCTCTCCCGACCGGAAGACCGCCCTGCACTTAGAAGAGTCGCCTGAACGAGCTGACGGTGGGGAGTGACATGAAGCTCGTATACGTCGGTCAGCCGTACGATAGACTTTTTCCGCCTGTTCAAAACTCAATCGGTCTGATCGTCTACAATACGGCGCTGCGGCTCGGCGAGGGCCTGCAGATTACGCTCTATGGCAAGCATTATCGAGACGACACGGTGCCCGCGGACCTGCCGTTCGCGGTGCGGCGGGCTGCGGCGCGGCGTGACCGCGCGTTGCAGCGGATCATCCGCCAGTTTCCGCGCCTGGCGCGCTGGCTGCGGCTGGATCGGAAGGCCGATGACCACTCGCAATATCGTAACAAGGTTCGTCGCTACCTCGCCGTCGATCGACCAGATATCGTCCATTTGATGAATTACTGGGCATGGTGCCGGGAACTGAAGGCAGCCAGCTCATCCCATCGGCTCGTGCTTGAGATGCAGTGTGAGTGGCTGTCACAGCGTGACCGCGATCAGGTGGCCGGTCAGCTCAAGGTGGTGGATGCGGTGGTCGCCGTCAGCGACCACATCGCAAGCACCTTTCGTTCTGCATTCCCGGACTATCCTGGCGTCGTTGCCACCGTCGGTAATGGCGTGGACGTTTCTTACTTTCGGCCGAGCGAGCAGCGGGCCTCCGCATCCACCAGAACCCGACGTGCCATCTTGTTCGTTGGGCGGGTATCGCCAGAGAAGGGGCTTCACACACTGATCGAGGCCTTCAGTGAGGTTGCGGCCAGGTTTGCGGACGTGGACCTTCGGATCGCAGGGCCGCAATCGCCGCTTTCGGTGGACTTCCTGACCAGCCTCTCGTCGGATCCGCGGGTTACCGCATTGAACCGCTTCTACGATCACTGGGGCAATTGCAAATATCGGGAACACTTAGAAGAACTCATCGAGAGCCACGGGTTACGTGATCGAGTTCACTTCGTGGGCAACGTGCCCCACAAGGACCTCGTAGCGACGTACCATGAGGCCGACATTGTGGTGAATCCGTCCCTCAGCGAGAGCTTCGGAATATCGGTCGTGGAGGGCATGGCCTGCGGGATACCGGTGGTTGGAACGCGCGTGGGCGGGATGTGTGAATCCATTCTAGCTGGCAACACCGGGATGCTGGTCGAAGTCGATGCTCCTGGCGAGCTCGCCCAGGCATTGATCACGATGCTGGAGGATACGGTCCGGGCAAGCGAAATGGGCAGCGAAGGGCGCAAGCGTGCCGTCGAGCTGTATTCGTGGGAGGCGCGCGCAGAACGGCTCAAGTCAGTCTATCAGAAACTGCGCCCAGGCACGCCGGTCCATGTTTCCACAAAGGTTGTGAGCCATTGAGCCTTAGCGGTGGGCGGCGCTCGCCAAGTGCCTCACAGCATGTAGGCCGATGTGATGAGCATGCGGCGACCCTCAGTGTAGCGCTCAACCCGGTATCGGTTTACGGCCAACCCGTGTCGGATTGAAATGGGCCCGTCAGGCCCGCCGTTCTCTTCCCTAACGGGCGTCAGGGGCACCCAGCCCAAAGGGCGCAGAGAGGCCGAGTGAACCTGTTCTACAATTAGCAACACATTGCTGGTGGCGAGGCGTGGCCTCGGGATCGTAACGCGACGCGGCGACCAGATTTTGTGCGACGCATCCAGAAAAGCCGGCGTATGGGCTGGTCGGAGTTCGAGACCCTCACGGCGCGGGTCGGGAAGAGCCGAGTGCGGGAAAGCCGCACGCCCGGATCTGTGAGGCGAAAGCCGAATGGCTGAGCTACTCGACGTTGAGGGAAAGCCTATCGGCTAGGGGCGTCGTGCCGAGCTTCAGGAAAGTGTCGATGTGACTTCCGCCGCAGGAGCGGCAAACCTGCTCGGTTACAGAGCCTGCACACCAGCAATCATCATGGCCATGGCTCCCGGCTGTGTTTGTTCAAACCGCTACTGCTAACTGCGACGTGCGGCGCAGATCGGTATCCAGTTCGCCATCTTGGATCAGCTTCTGCACATGGGCGATGCGCTTGAACCGCTCGCCCTCGAAATCCCCAAGTGCAAGGCCCGCCGCGCGAAATGTGTGATAGAGCTGTTCGATACCGCGCCGCGCTGTCCATTGCGGCTTAAACCCGTGCAGGCGGCGACCAATATAGGTGCAGTCGACGCGATAGCACCGTTTGTCTGGCCCGGCGTCGGGCGCGAACTTCACCCGGCTGTCGGGAACGATCGTTTGCACCAACTCCGCGATCTCCCGAATCTGATAGTTTTCCGTGGTCAAGCCGACATTGAATGCCTCGTTGTGGACCAGCTCTCGCTCGGCCTCGAGTACCGCGGTATAGGCCAGCGCAATGTCTTCCACATGGACGATCGGACGCCATGGCGAACCGTCGCTCTTGAGATAGACCAGGCCGGTCGTGTAGGCCCAGGCGGTCAGGTTGTTGACCACCAGATCGAAGCGGATGCGAGGCGACAGGCCGTAGGCAGTGGAAGCACGCAGGAATGTCGGGCTGAACGATCGATCCGCCATCGGCGCGACCGCTCGCTCCACATTTGCCTTTGAGGCGCCGTAAGGCGTAACCGGGTTGAAGGGAGCATCTTCAGTTAGAAAGCTGTCGCCGGCCGCGCCGTAATTGCTGCAAGAGGAGGCATACAGGAACCGCTGGACGCCGGCGGCCTTGGCGAGCTGCGCAAGCCTTACCGAAGCGCCGCAGTTGATTTCCTCGGTAAGCAGGGGTCGGTAGTCCCCCAACGGATCGTTTGACAGTCCGGCGAGATGGATGATCGCGTCGAAGCCGGCGACGTCGTCGATTTCGATGTCGCGGATGTCTTTCTCGATCGTCGGCACTTCGGCCAACGTCCCTACGAAAGTGCATGACCGGAAGATGTCGCTGTCTAGGCCGGTGACGTCATGGCCGCGTTCAAGCAGCATCGGAGTCAGGACGGAACCGATGTAGCCGAGGTGGCCTGTAACCAGAACTTTCATCGATCGATTCCCATGTTTTCCAGGGCGCTTGCCCGCTGTCCCACAATTTTTGAAGGAGATGCTTTTCGCGGATGGTGTCCATGCATTGCCAGAAGGATTCGTGGCGATATGCCATCAGTTGGCCGTCAGTCGCGAGCCGCTGCATTGGCGCGTGTTCGAACATGACATCGTCGCCGTCGATATAGTCCTTTATGCCCGGCTCGAGCACGAAGAAGGCGCCATTGATCCACCCCTCCGAGGCCTGTGGCTTTTCCGTGAAGTCGACGACGCGATGGCCATCGAATTCGATGTGCCCGTAGCGTGCTGGCGGACGCACCGCCGTCATCGTTGCAAGCTTGCCATGCGATTTGTGGAAGGCGATCAGCCTATCAAGGTTGACGTCCGAAACGCCATCGCCCCAGGTGAGCATGAACGTCTCGTCGCCCATCCAGTCGATCAGGCGTTTTATGCGGCCGCCCGTCAGCGTATTCAGTCCCGTCTCCACAAGATCGACGGACCAGTCAGGCAGCGAGTTCGAGTGGCGCTTGACGCTTCCCGATGCGGCATTGACAGTCAAGCTGCCATCGAATGCGACATAGTCGCTGAACCAGCGTTTGATGTATTCGCCCTTGTATCCCAGCGCGACGGCGAATTCGCGGTGTCCATAGGCATAATAATGCATCATGATATGCCAAAGGATCGGCTTTGCTCCGATTTCGACCATTGGTTTCGGCCGGATCTCGGTTTCTTCCGCCAGCCGCGTTCCCAGTCCGCCAGCAAGAATTCCTACCTTCATTGTTTTCTCACCCCAATCGCCTACAGTGTTTTGCTACCATGCGCAGGTCGGGTTGAACCACACCGAAGAAGGGATGATCGGAACCATCGATGCATGACGTCAGGCATACGATTGGCGCTATGCTCGATAGAGCGATGTGTAACCAGTCTCATCCATTCGACGTAGCAGACTGGCAGGCATCGGCGGTCATCATCGCACCCCATCCCGATGATGAAACGCTGGGATGTGGAGGGGTCGCCAGCAAGAAGCTTAGCTCGGGCGCCGATGTCCAGTTTATTTTCGTCACCGACGGCTCGGCGTCGCATGCACATCGGGTTGAGGGCCAGGCCCTACGGATCATCCGTGAGGGCGAAGCGATCGAGGCGGTTTGCCGGTTGGGCGGATCTGCTGATCGGGTGAGATTTCTGCGAGTGCCCGACGGCATGGCTAAGCATCATGTCGGCAAGATCGCAGACGCGATCGCTGAGTTGCTTTTCGCCTGGCAACCACAGAGCGTGTTCGTCACCCATGCAAAAGAGCCGCCGGCGGACCATGTTGCCACCAATCTTGGCGCGCGAGGCGCGCTGCAACTGTATGGCCGGCGCGTGACCGTGTTCGAATATCCCGTCTGGTACTGGTATCAGTGGCCGTGGGTTCGTCTGCACGATCGAGTGCGTGGATTCAATCGCACCGCATTGCGGCAAACGGTCCGGACCCTTGCCGGCTTGCGCGGCGTTAAGATGTTCAACTCCCACGCTTGTATCGGCGACGTGATAGATGTAAAACGTCACGCGCTGGCAGCTCACCGGTCCCAGATGGAGCGGCCGGCGGGACTCGACGACTGGCCTATCCTGGCGGACGTAGGTGGGGGCGATTTGCTGAATCGGCTGCTGAGCGAGCACGAGATGTTCACGCGATACGAGCTTAATGCGTGAACGTAGGCGGCCTGAAGCGTCTCGGGAGGAAGTCGGCGGGTGGCCATGACCTGTTCGGGTTCGACCCAAAGCTGCGGTGCGGCTTCGATCCCTCTGCGACTTTACTTGCGGCCCGTTTTGGATGCGCCGCCGTTCCATCCAAGACAGAGCCTCGGGTCCGTTCTGGTATCGCCGGCCGGCCGATCCCTGGCAAGGTGAATGGGAACAGATACGGCTCGGCGAGGGAGTGGATGCGATCGCGGCAATCGATGTTGACGACGGACGCGCGGAAGTGATCGCCTGCGCGGCGCAGGCGAGACGCTGAACCTGGCGTGGCTTCAGGCGCAGCAGGCGTCAGCGCGCGGCTTTGAGGAACGTGCAATCGGCGAGGCCGGCAGCCACGAGCTCGGGCTCAGGGCCATGCACTGGCGCAGATCGTCGAAGGCGGCCGGCCGAGCTTGCGGTCGCAAGCGGTGTCGGAGTGTTCTACTTTCCCATCCGCACGACACGGCGGCGGGGGCCGCTAACCCGCATATGCCCTGAGGCCTCTGACGAGGGGATCGCATTCGCCTATATCGACGGCGACATCCTGCTTGACCTTGCGGCCACTACCGGCAACGCAAAGGAGATCGCATGGTGGGGCAATCCGAGGGATAGCTCTGCCGACTGGCGGCGCCGCGACGTCGCCAATGTCCCCAACATAGTCTATCCGGACCGCGTGGCGGTCGCCGATCTGGACGGCGACGGACGAACCGACATCGTCGTGAGTGAAGAAACGGGCAGACCGACCACGCAAAGGCCTATTGGTGGCGCAATCCCGGCGACATCAAGCAAAACTGGGAGCAGCAGGAAATCACCTCGCGCGGCTCGCTCAACAGTCTTTCGGTGGCCGATATGAATGACGACGGCCGGCCGGACCTCGTCATGGGCGAGCACCGCCGCGCCCTGTGCCTTTCGCTCTGGCGCAATTTGGGCGGCGGGCGGTTCATCGAAAAGTTGGTCGACGAGGGCGTCGAGAGCCATCTCGGCGCCCGAACGGCGACCTCGACGGCGACGGCGATCGTGAGATCGTTTCGATCGGGTGGGGATGCTCCCCACGCGATCCATGTCTTGCGCAACGATGCCACCGTTCCATCGGACCGGGAGGCCGGGCAGGTACCCCCAAGATGAGATATGGCCCGACAATCGGAGTACCGATCAGCCGGAGGGAGTAGGAGCCGGCCACCGTTGTCGGGCTCGATCCCAGGCGCGCAATCTGTCACCTTCGCGGCGAGCGGCACGGGCTGGGCCCGTCCCGAGGCGTCGCAGAATAGGGAAGAGCGCGTGACATTGACGGCAAGGTTCCTCAGCGTGTTCGGCGACGCGCGCGTCATAGCCAAGGGTGAGGGCGCCGGCCTCAAGCTCGTGGCGAAGCGCGCCGACCCCAACTTTGTTCGCGGCACCTACGAGCCGCCCATCCAACAGGCGATCGCGGCAAACCTGGCGCCTGGGGACGCCTTTTTCGACATCGGCGCGAATATCGGTTTCTTCAGCCTCATCGCCGCGCGCCGCGTCGGGCCGCGCGGTCAAGTCTATGCGTTCGAACCTGTCCCTCGCAACGCCGCCGCTGTCGCAGAAAGTGCGCGGCTCAGTGGGTTTGACACGATACGGGTGTTCGCCGAAGCCGCCGGCGCCACATCCGGCCGTGGCCAGCTTCTGCTCGCCCATCACATTGGCGGCGCCGCGCTTGCCTCGGCAGGAGCACCGCCGGACATCAGTGGCCGGCTGGAGGTCAGCATAGTCGCTATCGACGATGCCATCGCCCAGCGAGGCCTCAGGCCGCCCTCGCTGGTCAAGATCGACGTGGAAGGCGCCGAAATCGACGTCCTAGGCGGTATGACGGAGACGCTGCGGAGTCACCGTCCGAAGGTGATTTATGAGGTCGACGATGCAACGCGCGAGGGGCTCGACCGCAAGGCCCGAAAGATCGCGGAACTCCTGACTGCTTCCGGCTACGCATTGAAGCCGCTGCCAGCCTCCTATGGCAATGGGGAATGGCGGGTCGAACACGTCTTGGCGCAGCCGGTGGGCGCTTAAGAACTGGATTTGCGGCGTCATGGCAGGGATTCCACGCAGGGATGCAAGCCTGATCAACGGGACAAGCGAGGCAGTGCGCGACTTCTGTCCGGGACTGCGACACGACATCGATGCCTTGAAGAATCTCGTACGACGACGTGAGGAGGGTCTTGTTGTTGCACCGTCATGACTGGGTAGAAACTGCTGAAGAGGCTGGGTCCGGAGTTGCCCGGCCGGAGGTTCTTGTCGCAGACGATTTTCAGGATGAACGCGCCCGCGGTGCGGTAATTGGCACCTTGGCAGTCAAGGGAGGCGTCAGGCGAGGACGCGACATCGAACGCCAGATCGCGATCGATCACGGCGCACTTCGTTTCCAGCCGCTCGTCAGGCCAGGTTGGGGCCGGCAAGGGATCTCCTATGGTCCCTTTCAGCGAGAGGCTGGTCTGGTGCTATTGGTCTCGATCACCAACGGCCACAACACATCGCAGGGATCGCCATTGCCTGATGACCTCGCCAGGCGAGTCTACCGTTGGCTGCGAGGACCCGGCATTGATCCATGGCCCGGCCGTCTGGTTTCCCTGATACATGCGCCGCGAAAGAGGCTCACCCTTCGCCGTTTTTGGTGGTGGACGCTTAGCACCTCGAGAACCTACCGGGGACCGAACATCGACGAGAACCTGGCTGTCGGTTGGTTCCCCAGTGAGGCGCCGATTAATCCCGTGGAAGAGGGCTGCGGCTTTGTCGTTCATGCCGCCGAAGGCGAAAACGGCGAGCTGTGGGCTCGTGTAGGAAAGCAATGCCTGAGTGCGTTTCGGCGCCTAAAGAACGTTCATGTCTATTATGTCGTGGCGTTGCGAGAGCAGGGCGCTGTCTATTATGCGGCCGCCGACCAAAAAGCCCACGGTCTTGCCGCTTTTCCGATGATGCGTCCGATCGCGATCGATCCTTTCAACAAGGACGAAAAGCTGTTTGCGGGTGTTCATCAGTCGGCACTTGGCCAGATCGGGTTTCGGGTCGACACACGCGTCCAAGCGGTTCAAGTCGGGCGGATACCTGAATTTTCGACGCTGTTTGGCACCGCCCACGCTGCCGATGCACTCGTCGAAGGCTGGCCGGGGCAAATCGCTGCAATCGGGGGGCGGTGGCATTTTTCGCAGGACGCTGGCGATAACTTATCCGTCGTCGATCCTGGTCGCCCTTCAGGATTGATCCACGGACTGCTGGCAATTGGCGCCATCTCGGATGTGTGTGGTCTCGTCTGTCGGTTTCGGGACAACGACAATTTCTGGGTGCTGAAACTGTCGACGCTCGGATGGACCTTGGTGCGCAAGCAATCGGGCAAAGAGATTACGATCGCGACCGGTACGGAACACGCTTTGCGCAAGAGTTCTATCCATTCGGTCCAGATTCTTGACTGGAACGGTCAGCTGAGCTGCTTTCTTGACGGGGTTCGCCTCTTCGAATCGTCTGTCAATGCCGATTCAGTTGAAAACGTTACAGGAGTAGGTATATGGAAAAGCTTCGACAGCGAGCCGCGCTGGCATAATTTCGAGGCTCATCCTTGCGAAGTTCCCATCCCATTGATGGCGCCTCTGGAGGCGCCTTGGAACCAACTCGGAACAAGCCTGTCCTACGCCGACGGCTTTGCCGGTATTGCCGGCGAACTGGATCGCCGCACGTCGGAGCTGGGCGACGGACAATGGGTGAGAACACTGGGCACCGGGGTCATCGACGTCGACGGGCTGGGCAGCGCCCGTGTGCGCGCGAGCGTGGACAGACCGAACCCGGGTCGAACATTCTATTCGCTGCCATGGGATCTACCGGGATTCGCCGATCTCGAGGTCACAATCGAGCCTCCTGGGGAGCGCCGAGGACAAGATCAGCGCAGCCGGGCAGGACTGGTCTTCTGGCAAGACAGCGACAACTACGTTTGTGTCACGACCTGGCTCGACGATGTCCACCAAGGTGCTTCGATTTCGGTGTTCATCAAGCGGCTCGGCTTTGAGGAACTTTATGACGCGGTTTGGACCAATGTGGCGGACAAGGTCGTTTGGGGAAAACGCTTTTGCATGCGCGTTGCATTCGACGGAAATCGGTTTGCGATCCTGATCGACGACGAACTGGTGATGCAGCGAAGCCTCACCGACATCTATCCCGACGATGCTGCCCTTCAAATTTTGCGGGTCGGGCTCGCCGTCAACTGGGAATGGGAAGATGACACGGGCTCGGTGTTCACGTCGTTCAAGGCCCGGCGCTGAGCGAAAGAAGGTTTTCGTTTTCCAAGCCGTGAACGGTGGGTGACGATTGCCTTGTCCCGGGTCGACTGGGCTATTTTTTCCCATGCAGAGATCGGCGACGCGCGGCTCCCCGGCGTCCGACTTCATTGGCTTGACTCAGGATCGGCGAAAAGGCGGACGTTGCGTTCGAAAGTGCGGCCGGATCATTTTTTTCGTTAATCCGATTCTCCATGCAACTGAGAAACGTTTGCAGAAGGCTGATGTGAGAACGCCGGTGTCGCCCGAAGCCAGACGAGGGGCACGGTTTGGCCCATCGCGGGCGCGGCATGTTCGTTTGACATGGATCCACCTTGGCGGAGACTTTCACGTTAACACCGCCGTAGCCGGCCAAAGCTGGTGCTTTCGTTCGCCTTCGAGGTTGCGCGGACGGGTCCGACCAAGATGTCAGGGTGTCGAAGCAGCCAACGTCAAGACCGCCAGGCGGCCGCCCTTTGACGCGACCGGCATGCCGCCCCCGATCGACGGCCCCCGGTTCGAGTCGTTCGATAGGCTCAGCGGACCTTGATCAGCGCAGAGCCATTGCGTCCACCTGCAGCATCAGCTCGAGGTAGATTTCAGCGATGGAGCGCCAGGAATAGCTGAGGGATTTTTTATGGCCTGCCTCGATCAAACGTTGGCGCAAATCCGGATATCGCTGGATGTCGAGTACCGCTCTGGCCCAATGTGCCAGATCATCCGGATCGGCATAGAGCGCTGCGTCCTGGCAGACCTCGGGGAGGCAAGGCGATGTCGAGGCCACGACCGGGCATCCGATCCTCATGGCTTCGACGGCAGGCAACCCGAAACCCTCGATCCTGGACGGAAAAAGAAAGCACAATGCACCCGACAGAGCTTTCTTGAAATCATCATCGCTGATCCGTCCGAGGAGCCGGAGATTGTCTGGCTTCGGCTGCGCAAACCGGGAAATCTGCGCTTCGTCGATTTCGCCCGCCATCCACAGGTCCAAGCCCAACGCGTCAAGCAGCGGAGCAAGCCGGACCAGCAATTCGGCGTTCTTGTATTTTTGATCGCGCCCCAAGCATAGCACATAGGGGCGGTCGGGCCGGATTTGCAGCTTCGATCGATCGGCATCCCATCGTTCCGCATGGTCGCTGCCGTTATATGTGACAGTGATCTTCTCCTGCGGTGCGATGCCGTATTTGATGAGATGCTGCCGCGAAAGCTGCGAGACGGTGGTTATATGTGCGGCCCGTCGGCCAAGCAGCGGAAGAATGAAGCGGTGGGCCCATCGGAAGCCGCGCCCATAACTCTCCGGCATCAGCCTGGTATGCAGGTCGTGGATGCATGCGATTTGCCGTGTCAGCGCCACCGGCGCCAGATTGCAGAAGCTGAGCAACCCGCCCTCAACGTGGCGTGGCAGTTGCATCTGCACCCAGAATTGCGGAAGGCGCGGTTTGTTGAATTCGGGGACGACCCGAATGCCAATCGCCTGCAGCGGCAATTGCTCCCGACGCGGGACTGCCAGATCAAGTTCAAGTCCCTGCGCCAACGGATGGCCCTCGTCCAGGAGAGCGTCGAGCGCAAGCGTGACCTCGCGCGCATAGCGGGCAACGCCGTTTGGAGGCAGCGCGACGAAATCGCCATTTATGGTCCAGCGCCTGGTGCGGCCACCGCGGGCCCCCCCGTCCTCAGCGGGAACCGCCGGAAACGAGCTCTTGCCATACCTCTCGAATGGAAGCGGGTCGGCGCCGATTGTCCCGGCCGCCCTGGCGGCCACGGCGGCAGATCTTCCGTAATTTCGCTGTCCCATAAAGTGCACCATGTCCGCGATCCACATTCAACCTAGCATCCGGGAGACAGTGCGAACCTCTGCACCTTCGAAGTATGAGCTTATCCCTTGGCGTTAATCCGAGGTCCGCACTGCCTCGCGCTGCTGACGGAGCAGAGTCATGCCCGCGACATTGAAATGAAATTGGTCGTGCCACCTGTCCGGCCGCGTGAGGCGTTCACCCTGGGAAGTTTCGGGCACCAATCGTGGAAGGCCGTGAACCTGCGCGGCCGCTAAGCCCAAAGGAGAGGCATGCGATCCGAAGATGAGGTTGCTACACCTATCGAGGCAGGCGGTAGCGCCGGATTAGCCCCGCAGCCCCCCTTTTTAACAGGCTGTCTGCCCCCATCCCAAGGCTTACCGTCGCAGCGAAATCGCCCTTGTCGCCTCTAGCAGGATTGCGCATGAAGCTCGTCGTGATCATTGCAACCCTTGGCCGCGGCAGCCAACTTTGCCGATTGCTATCGCATCTGCAGCGCCAGACTCAACCACCTGACGAAGTCGTCGTTTCCGCGCCCGATGCCACGCATGTCGAGCTTCCCGAGACAAGTTGCTTTCCGGTTTCCCTTGTCTTCGGGAAGAAAGGGTCATGCGTGCAACGCAACAGCGCGCTCGATCACACAAGCGGACGTTTCGATATCGTCACCTTCTTCGACGACGATTTCGTGCCGGCCGACGACTATCTCGAGCGCGTCACGAGAGCTTTCGAAGAGCATGACGACTGGGCTGTGGTCATGGGCAGAGTGGTCAAGGACGGCGCCGTCAACGCGGGGTTGGATTGGCACGACGCCATGCTGGCTCTCCACCAGTCGGAGCAGGAGCCGCCGCCACAGCCAGAGGTCGTCGATCATCTCGGCGCCTATGGTTGCAACATGTCCATCCGGGCCGCCAGAATTGGCAAGCTGCGCTTCGACGAGCGCCTGGTACTCTACGGCTGGCAGGAGGACATAGATTTCAGCAGCCAGTTAAGGTCATGCGGCCGCGTCGTCGCGGTGAATACGATCCGCGGCATCCATCTTGGTATCAAGACCGGGCGCGTGAGCGGCGAGCGGTTCGGATATTCGCAGATCGTCAATCCGGTTTATCTGATCAAGAAGGGAACCATGCCCGCTACATTCGCTCTGCCGCTCATGGCGCGCAATGTCGCCGCCAACCTTGTGCGCAGCGTGCGGCCAGAGTCCTACATCGACCGCCGCGGAAGGCTGCGCGGCAACATCCTTGCCATGCTTCATGTCCTGAGGGGGCGTATCGAACCCGAATATGTTCTTGATATGGGCAGAATCCGCCATTCCGGAGATCCGCACTCATGATCCTCGCAATTGGCGTTGCCCGTTCCGGTAGTCGCGAAAAGGCGGCCGGGGCACCGCTCGGGCCACAGGACAATGCGCAAAGATGGTGCTTATGGCGAACTGCCAGCATCATGTTTCGACCGCTGTCCAGGACACCCCAACGACAATCTTGCGGCCAGTGATGTTCATTGAACTATTGAGGCTCGTTCGGAAACAGAACCTTGTGTCTGGAGCGGAACTCATGTGAATGGATCAATTCCGCCACGATCCGTTCTCCACTCGCCTCGCCGCTGTCCAGTTTCGACACGTAATCAGAAAGCCCATGGCCGTCTGGCTCCCGTCCCAGCAATGTCCGATAGAGAATGGCGATGTATTGCGCATTTCCAAGACCAACTGGCTGATTGTCGGTCCTGAATTCGACCGAAAGCAACAGCTTTGTCAGTATCGGAAATATGGATGGATCCTTCTTCATCGCGACGACCTCGCGCCACTGCTCGGCTGGAGACGGCATGCGATGCAAGATAACGCAGTAAGCATATGCAATCTGGTTGGCCGGGAGGGCAGACTTGTCGAACGCATCAAGCGAACAGGGCTGAAATGGGTCGGTCACGGGATCCGGAGGCACCGACATCTGGCCCGCAGGCGACGGGCTCTCCCTCGCGACCGTCGGCGAACTCGAGCCTGCATCGCCGTTCGCAATGGACTTCTTTACGGCATCATATGCCGGCTTTTGCCCGCTCGGCGCCCATAGCCCGTCGCCGCGCTTCTTCAGGTGCACGAGGCCCATAAAGGCCTCGTAGCTTGGCGCCCAGTACGGCTCATCGAGCAGTTCGTAGATATGGGCTGCTTCCAATCCATATGGAGATTGATATCGGCGCAGCATAGTCATCGTCTGCACCAGACCGTCCGCCTGCTGATTTTCTCCCCCCTGGCTGCCCCCAGGGTAGTTGAATTCGGTCAGCCAGATTGGACGACCGAGAGTGGCCAGGAACTTGAATGCTTCCTCGGGGTCGCCCCCGTAAAGATGCCAGACCGATATATCCCATCTGATGCCGTCCTGCAGCATCCGGGTGAACGCTCCGCGGTGACCCCAGCCGGCCGTTCCCATTGCTTTTCTTATGGTCGGATCCACCGCGACGGTTGCATCCGACAGACCGCGCAGCACTGCGCTCACCTTAGACCAGCGTGGGCTGAAGTAATGGGATGTCTCGGTGCCGCCGGCAGGGCCCCAGGAGCAATTGTATTGTATTCCGCCTTCCCGCATCTCGCAGGGCATCAAGATGGCATAATTCTCCATCTCGTTGCCAAGCTCCCAAACGCGGATGTCGTCCTTGAAGCGGGATACCAGTGTCGAAGCGAGATGGTAGGCCTGCGCATAGAGGTCATCGACGGTCCCATTGTCCAGGTCGAGGCCGGGCGTGATTACCGGCAGGATCTCGACTCCGCGCTCCTTGCCCGCCTTGACCAGTTCGGCAAGTTTGGTGGCGCTGTCGAGGCTGGAAATGTTGACGCGATACGACTTCATGCCGAGGTCGCGGACATAATCGAGTTGCTGTTCGATCGATATCCCGGGATAGGCGGTAAAGGGATGGCCATTCACCCCCCAGAGCAGATCCGCTGCGCACGAAGCTGTCATGCCCAGCAGGCATGCCAGGGTTGTCCACAAACGTCTGGTCGCGGCGACGGCCCGTCCAACGGAACCTGGTTGCGATGGATTGGTCGGCCGCTGCATCAGCGCGAACTTGCATGTTTTGCGCCAGACATCATGCGGCATCACTCCACTCGCTGAACTCGCCTGACATCCATCCGAGCACGACGATCGAGATCTGCCGCACTGCCCAACGCAGTCTATCAAAACCGCGCCACGCAGAACCTCACACATTTGGCGTAAACGCCCATGATTGGCCTCGCCATTCGGATGAGAGCTACCGGGAAGCCTCTGAAGCAAACGACCGGGTGCGTCCCAAAGGCCAGGATGACCCCGCTGTCCTGGTCGTCCAAAGTCGTGGAACTGAGGCATGGCGCTGGTGATCAAAAACCTTGTGATGACACGACATTGGACAATCAACGGCCGCTTTCTCGCGCAGCCGACCACCGGAGTTCAGCGCTACGCACGCGAGATCGTTTCGGCGCTGGACGCCTTGATCGTTGGCCAGGCTGCCTTGACACGGGATCTGACGGTCGAGTTGCTGGTCCCGCCGGGGGCGCTCGACAATATGCCCCTGGCAGCGATCCGTGTCCGGACTGTCGGCAGCTTTGGCGGACATTTATGGGAACAGGCTGTGCTTCCGGCCTGTCTTCGCGGCGGGCTGCTTAGCCTCTGCAATATGGGCCCTGTGACGGTTCGTCGGCAGGTGCTGTGCATTCACGACGTCAATACACGGGCATGCCCGCAGAGCTATTCATTTCCATTTCGGCTTCTCTACCGCACCTTGGTTCCTGCCTTGGGCCGGGCCGCGCATAAGATTACGACGGTGTCGAAATACTCTGCGGGTGAACTGGCGCGCTATGGCGTGTGCCCGGCGGCAAAGGTCGAAATTGTAGGCAATGGGCATGAACATGCGTTGCGATGGGCTCCTTGCCACTCGCAACAAACACTGGCAGTGGCCGGCCCTGGTACGATCGTCGTGCTTGGCAGTTCTATCCCGCACAAAAATGTCGGCTTGATCATCGGCATGCACGAGCGTCTTGCCGCGGCGGGGCTGCAGATTGTTGTTGTGGGCGCTTCAACGTCCCGCGTTTTCGCCAGCAGCGGCGATCAGAAATCGCAAAACGTCATTTGGCTGGGAAGAAGGTCGGACGCGGAACTCGGCGCGCTTCTGCGCGATTGCCTATGCCTCGCGTTCCCCTCCTTGGTCGAGGGTTTCGGGCTGCCGCCCCTCGAAGCCATGGCACTGGGATGTCCGGTGGTCATGTCGGACCGTGCCAGCCTGCCCGAAATCGGCGGCGATGCGGTCTTGTACGCATCACCTTGCGATGAGAATGCATGGTTCGATTGTTTCATGCGGCTGGTCCACGAAGAAGGCCTCAGAACCAACTTGATCGCACGCGGTCGCGCCAGGGCGGCGCGATTTCAGTGGGCCGCGTCGGCTCAGCGCTATCTGGAGCTGATGGCCAGCGTGGATGGAGTTCCGTCACTACCACCGCTCATGGAAGTCGAATGCGACCCGAATGAGCGACTTGCGGCGGCCAGTATCATTTGAGATCGTCTCGAGCCCAAGGGAAATTTGCCATTCAGGCGCACCACTCCCGTTCAACTCGCATGAGTAGATGGGATCGGGACCAGATGTTTCCGGTCAGGGTTGCGCCTATTGTTGCACTTGCGTAGAATGCAAGCATGTCAATCATCTTGAGGGCTTGCAAGCAAATGCCATCCATCACAGTCCGCAACGTGCCCGATGAAGTGCACCGCGCCTTACGGGTGCGCGCAGCCATGCACGGGCGTAGCGCAGAAGCCGAAATCCGCGACATCCTGGAGAAGGCGGCGCGGCCCGAGGGCCGTGTCAAGCTCGGCTCGCTCCTGGCCGCCATCGGCCGCGAGGCCGGACTTGCGGATGAAGACGTGCGCGCAATACAGCAACTCCGCGACAAGACCCCAGCCGAGCCGATGAAGTTTGAATGATCCTCGTCGACACAAACGTGATTTCCGAGCCGTGGAAGCTCGCGCCCGACCCGGGTGTCGTGGCGTGGATCGACGCGCAGGCTATCGAAACGCTCTATCTATCGGCCATCACTGTAGCCGAGTTGCGTTTCGGTATCGCAGCGCTGCCTGCCGGCAAGCGCCGCGAAACCTTGCACGAGCGCATGGAGCGGGGCGTGTTGCCGCTGTTCAGGGGGCGCGTGTTGCCCTTCGATCTTGACGCTTCGCAAGCCTATGCCGAACTGGCGGCGAACGCCAAAGCGGCTGGCAAGGCAATCGGCAAGGCTGATGGCTATATCGCCGCCACAGCCGCTGCACGGGGCTTCATGATCGCGACACGCGACACCAGCCCTTTCGAGGCTGCGGGGCTGAATGTCGTCAATCCCTGGGTTGGCCAAGCAACGAGCGAGATTTGACCTGGCGTCAGTAGCCGGTCGCATCGACGCAGGGCAGGGCAGTCTTTCGACAAACGGAACATGTCCCGTTCAGCCTGCCTGCGATGATAGGCTGGATGGCGGAGGCATATGAGGCGATGGCGAAAAGAAGTGCAGGCGTCCTGCCTTACCGCAGATCAACCGGTGAACTGCAGGTGCTGCTTGTCCATCCTGGCGGGCCGTTCTGGCAAAGCCGCGATCTCGGTGCATGGTCGATTGCAAAGGGCGAGTATGGTGATGACGAACAGCCGGAAGCTGCGGCGCGTCGCGAATTTGTGGAGGAAACCGGCTGGGAGCTCTCGGGAGCGCTGCTTCCGCTGGGAGCGCTGCGCCAGCCCGGCGGCAAGCTTGTTACGGCCTTCGGCGTCGAAGACGATTTCGACGCCGGCACCTTGCGCAGCAACATGTTCGAGATGGAATGGCCGCCGCGCAGCGGCCGCATGCAGACTTTTCCTGAGATCGATCGCGCAGGGTGGTTCGGCCTCGAAATGGCCCGGGAAAAGTTGCTTGTCGCCCAGCGGCCTTTTCTCGACCGGCTTGTGGTGTCTGTCTAAGGGTCGACCCAATGGCCTCAACTGGTCGTGTTGACATGCGCCATAATCAGAAGACGAATTCGACGGATGTCAGCGGCCAGCAGCCGCGGGTCCATTCGATTGGTACGCCGTTTCGGTCCTCGTTGACAGCATTGATGCGGAATACTGGCGTTCCGGGCGTCAGCCGCAGGATTTCCGCTTCATCGGGGGATGCAAAGCCGCCACTGATGCGCGTCTCGGCCCGCCGGTAGTTGTCGATGCCATGCGCGCGGAAAACATCGGTCACCGACTGACGCACATCGTATCTCTGCTCGAAGTCGGGGAAGACATGCGCCGGAAAGAACTTGGTATTGACGTAAACCGGCTGCTTGTCCGACGTTCTGATCCGGCACAGCCGGATAATGGTGGTGTCAGGTGCGAGACGCAACCGTTCCGCCACGGCCGCTTCGGCCGGTTCCCGGACGATCAGCAGCGTATTGGTGCCGATTTCCTGGCCGTGGGCTTCGAAATTGTCGAGAAAGCGCTGTCCGTCGCGAACAGTGAATGTCGAGGGCAGGTTTCGCACGAAGATACCGACGCCCTTGCGGGCGGTGAGGTGGCCCTCATGCTGTAACTGCTGCAGCGCCCGGCGAAGCGTAATGCGGGTGACCGCGAGTTTCTGTGCCAGATGCGTTTCTCCGGGAAGCTGGCTGCCCGGCGCAAGACTGCCGCTCTCGATCAGATCGAAGATGTGATCGTAGATCTGCTGCCAGATCGGCGTATCGCTGCGTGGCCGAAAGACCAGCCCGTCAAAGGCCAGAAGGCGATTGCCATTGCGCTCGTGTGGTGTTGAAATTTTCGTGTCCAAGGTCATGAAACCTTATCCACCCGCGACCGCCGTGCAGACCGTCGGTCTGTGCGGGAGAGCCCGGAGCTATAGACAATTTGTCCATGGACCATGGTGGCCACCACACGCGGATGCTCTGGATCGCCAGCATCGACCAGGATCAGACCCGCCCGGCGGCCGGCAACAAGCGAGCCGCGATCGTCGAGGTCGGCCACCCGGGCCGGGTTTGCCGAAACCAGATTCCAGATCGAGGGGAAGTCGCCGGCGTCCGGCGAAGACAGTCTGAAGGCCGCATGCAGAGGCGAAGGGTAGTGGTAATCGCTGGTCAGCACCGTGCAAAGTCCGGCTCTGACGGCCTCGGTGGCATTTAGCGCTCCATTATGGCTGCCGCCGCGCACGACGTTGGGCGCGCCGAGGATCACATCCTCGCCCATTTGCCGCGCGGCCTTGGCCGTTTCGAGCGTTAGCGGAAATTCCGAGGCCTTTGCGCCGAGGGCGCGAAAATACATGCGTTCCTCGGGAGACGCTTCGTCATGGGCAAGAAGCACATTGCCATTGGCCCGCGCAGTTGCGGCCAGCTTCCCGATCGCGATCTCAACCTCGGCGCGGCGGGACCAAATCTGGCCGAGCAACGTCATGTATTGCTCGCGGCTCAAGCCAGACCGCTCCGCCATCTGACCGATCTTGCGGGCAATCGTGCCGTTCAGCACCGACCCCGTGGTATGATCGTTGACGGCGATGATCGGCCGTGGCGAAAGCGAGAGCCATCGTACGACCTGCGCCATCTGATCAAGCGCGAAGGTCTCCCAGCGCAGATGCAGACGCGTATCGCAGCCAAGGCTATCGCGGAGATCGCAGACCGCGCCGATCAGCTGTTTGGCAGCGTCGAGCGAGCGAAGTCCAGGCTCCCACGACACCGTGACGCCGTGAAAGGCCGTGGTTACGCCATTGGCGACAAGCTGGCGGTCCGTATCTTTCAGCGCCAGCGCGGTGTCGAAGCGGACACCGGGCCGCGGCATGATCTGGCGCTCGAAGCCGTCGCCGTGAATATCGACGATCCCCGGAAGCACGAGCAGACCATCGGCATCGATTGTGGAGGCATGGGCCGCCCGCAGCTCTGACAGGGCGCCGCCGGTGACGCTCAGGTCCGCGGTTTCAAGTCCCCGTTCGGTAAGGATGCGACCACCCTGGATGTGCCAGTTCACTGTATCCCTCAAAAAGCAAAGTCTGCCGGTGGCGCCGGCGAAATGTCACGAGCACGTCATCTGCTGCGTATACGGATTAGCGGGTAACAGTTTCCTGTCTATACAGCAAAGGAAAAAACGATGATCCGCAGCATCGCAACCGCACTCGCCCTGACGCTTGCCTCCGCTCTTCCAGTGTTTGCGGAGCCGGTGGAATTCGCGGTAACCGACATGGAGGGACTGGAGGCTCTTCAGCAGGAATTCGGTGCTTTCCAGACCGCTCTTGAAGAGGCGACCGGCCTGGATGTCGAGCTGTTTCCGGTCAGTTCGCGGACCAGCGCCGTCGAGGCGATGAATTCCGGGCAGGTCGATCTTGTCCTGACCGGTCCTGCAGAATACGTCGTCATGAAGGAATTAAGCCAGCCGAAGATTGTTGTCGCCTGGCAGCGCCCCGACTATTTCGCTCAGATCGCCGTGCTGGCGAATGGACCGATCCGCTCGGTCGAAGACTTGAAGGGCAAGAAGGTCGCATTCGGCTCGGTCGGCTCGACGTCCCAGCACCTCGGCCCCGCGCAGGCGCTGGCCGATTTCAACCTGAAATATGCCACCGATTACGAACCAGTAATCATATCGCGCAACATCGCGGCTGAGGCTCTCATCCGCGGCGACATCGCCGCTATCGGCTTGAATTTCGGCTATCTGAACTCGGTCCGGGAAGCATTCCCCGGCGTTGCCTTCTCGGTCATCGCACGGGGCCGCGATCTGCCGAACGACATTCTTGTCGCCCGCAAGGACATTTCAGATGACGTGTTCGTCAAGATCCGCGATGCCTTTGCGAAGAATGGCAATGAGCTGATGAAAGCGATCTTGACCGGCGAGGACAACCAGAAATTCAAGGGCGGTTTCTTCCTGACTGATGTCAGGGACTCGGACTACGACTATGTCCGCTCGATGTACCGCACGATCGGAATTGAGACCCTCACCGACTTCGTAAACTGAGGCTTGCTCCTTTTTCATCGACTTGCTCCTTTCAGCGACAAGGCCGGCGGCTAACCGCCGGTCTGTTTCGCAGTTCGGTCTGGGCCAAGAGGTCACTATGACAGCCATCATTCGGGCGCACGATCTTGCGAAGAGCTATGCGAACGGAAAGGTCATTTTCTCCAGTATCGGCCTCACCATAGCATCGCGCGAACGGGTTGCCCTGATTGGCTCGAACGGTGCTGGAAAATCCACCCTGCTCAAATGCCTCATTGGTCTTCTACCGTCGAGCGGTGGCGAGGTCGTCACCCTCGGCGAGAGCTTCCGCTCGGCGCCGTCCGTCGCCCAGCTGCGGCGCATACGCAGGCAGATCGGATTTGTCTTCCAGCACCACGGACTGGTCAGCCGCCAATCGGTTCTTACAAACGTTTTGCAGGGCAAGCTCGGGCTGCCCGGCGGCTGGCGCGGCTGGCACCATTCCATCGCAAAGCAACACTGGCGCGAGGAAGCAATGAAAGCCCTCGCCGAAGTGCGGCTTCTCGGCAAGGCGGGCGCCCGCGCCGACGCGCTTTCTGGAGGGCAGGCGCAGCGGGTGGCGATTGCCCGTGCGTTGATCCGGCGTCCGAAGCTTTTGATAGCAGACGAACCGGCGGCAAGTCTCGACCCGGCGGCTGGACATGATGTGATGCGCGTCTTCTCCGAGCTGACCCAGGAACAGGCGATCACTTTGGTCTACACCACGCACGACATGGAACATGCTCTCGACTACTCCGACCGCTTGATAGCGCTCAAGGCGGGCAAGGTCTTCTTCGACCGACCGACGGCGCAGGTGACCGCGCTGATCTGAAAGACGTCTTCGATGCATGACCGCCTTTCGCCGAGCCGGATTCCATCGATCTCGCCCGTCACTTTCAGCTTTGCCGTCGCTTTGGCCGCTCTCGTGATCGTTTCCGCCGGGCAGGTCGCACCTTCGCCGGAACAACTGGCAGGCGGGGTGCCCCGAATGGTCCATCTCGTCGGCCGCATGATACCCCCAAATGTCGAGCCAGGGTTCCTCCTGAGGGTTTTGTGGCGCATGGTCGAAACGTTTCAGATAGCGCTCGTGGGGACAGCAATAGGTGTCGTCCTCAGCTTGCCGTTTGCCTGGCTCTCGGCCAAGGACATAACCCCGATCGGCCCGTTCCGGCATATCTCCAGGATGCTGGTCTCGTTGTTCAGGACTGTTCCAGATTTGGTCTGGGCACTACTTTTCGTGTCAGCCGTTGGTCTCGGGGCGGTTGCCGGCACCATGACCATCGTCGTCGATTCGATCGGCTTTTGCGGGCGCTTCTTCGCCGAGGCGATGGAGGATGCCGACGAAAGACCTCAGGAAGCGCTGTTTGCAATCGGCGCCGGACGATTCTCTGTTCTGTGCGGGGCAGTACTGCCTGACGCCATGCCGTCCCTGATAAACACCACGCTCTTCGCGCTTGAAAAGGCAGTGCGCTCATCAGTTGTTCTCGGCCTCGTTGGAGCCGGTGGCATCGGCCAGGAGCTGAAGGTCGCGTTCGATCTTTTCCAATACAGGAATGCCTCGACCATCATTCTCGTGATCTTCGCCATCGTGGTGTTGATGGAGTTCGTGACGGATCGCCTACGCTCGAAGGTCCAGTAATTGCAGGCTAGGCATGTGCGCCGCAAATCGACAGAACGCGGCGATCGCCGAAGACGGCGGGCGATCACCTACGGCACGAAGATAAGGAACAGATAGGCGACAAACACGACGAGATGAACGAGCCCTGTCAGCATCGTTGTTCGGCCCGTCCCAAAGCTCACGATGCTGATGGCAAGCGCGAGGAGGAGAAGCACGGTATCTCCCGGACCCAGACCAAGAGTCAGGCTTCGTCCGGTGAGCAGGCTCGCCGCACCGATCGCCGGGATTGTCAGGCCGATTGTGGCGCAGGCCGAGCCGAGGGCGACATTCAGCCCTCGCTGAAGCTCGTTTTTGAGCGCTGCCCGAACCGCCGATACCGCCTCCGGCATAAGCACAAGCGCAGCGACGAAGAAGCCCACGATGGCGTCCGCCTGGGTAACTTGAAGAAACTCGAGCCCATTCTCGATGCTGCCGGCCACCTGCTCGGTCAGAAGAACGATCCCTGCCAGTCCGACAAATAAGAGGAGCACATTGGTGGTCACTTTCTCGCCCTCAGATACATGCTTGTCATGTTCCGCGCTGGAGGTCAGGTCTTCGATAAAATCGCCCCGATGGCGCACCATCTGGGCAAAGACGAAGGCACCATAGAGGAGGATTGAAAGAACGCTCACGAAAGCGAGCTGCGAGGCGGAGAACGTACCGGGGCTTGTTGCAAGCGTGTAGTTTGGAAGGATCAGCGTAAGAACTGTCAGCGCCATAATGACGGCAAGCGAGGCGTTGGTGCCCTGTCGTTTGATGTCCTGATATCGATGCTTCAGCCCACCCAGGGTGAGGCAGACCCCGACGACGCCAGCGCAAACGATCATGACCGTCGAAAACACGGATTCGCGTGCCAGCGTCGGGTTGTTCTCGCCGTGCAGCATCATCGAAACGATGACCGATGCTTCGATGGCCGTCACCGAAAATGTCAACAGCAGCGTGCCATATGGTTCACCGAGCCGCAGTGCGACGGCTTCTGCATGATGCAAAACCACAAACACTGTCGCGAAGATGAAGATAGCGACGATGATCAACGCAAGGATCTTGATCGAGAGCGGCGAATGCTCGATCGATGCGGCGCCGAAATGAATGAGTGCGGCCAGGCCCAAGGAGCCGATTGGGAACAGATATTGGCCGATCGGTCGCCGATGAGCAGCCAAGACGGAATTCCCTTCATCGCCATCGACGGTCGCAGATCGGGTGTTGGAGAAATTGACCGAAGCCCACTGTATCAACCTTACTTGCGGCTGCCGGCCCGTTCAATGGCCGCGTGGCCGATCGACCTGGCTCAACCAGCTTGCCGAGCGATGCCGCATATGCGGATCACAATTAAGCCTTGAGTTTTTGCGCTTGGGGCAATAGCTAGGTGCTACCAGGCCGGGCCCCTCTGGCAGTCCATCAGGACTGCGATGTCGGACTGGAATTCCAATCCGGGTGGCCTGGCTTTGAGTTTTCTTCAGCTGTAGCGGCATCTCTCTTGTCATACGCGGTGTCCGCGTTGCTCTACGGTTATACTCGCAAGCCGCGTCACCCCTCGCTGAACGCAAGGGTGCCGTATGACAGATTTTTTCAGTCCCGAAGCAATGACCGCTCTCATGCAGGTCATCATGATCGACCTGGTGCTGGCCGGCGACAATGCCATCGTTATCGGCCTTGCCGCGGCCGGACTACCCAAAGAGCAGCGCAGAAACGCAATCGTCGTTGGCATAATCGCAGCGGCCGTTCTGCGCATCGGCTTTGCGGCCGCGACAACCCAACTCCTGCAGATCGTCGGGCTGCTGTTCGCCGGTGGTCTTTTGCTGTTGTGGGTCTGCTGGAAGATGTGGCGCGAACTCCGGCAAAACCATGCGCAGGAAGCACAGGCGATCGAAGCGCTTTCGGAAAGCGACGTCGACTACGATGGCGTCGTAGCTGGCAAGGCTCCGCGCAAGACCCTGGCCCAGGCAACCTGGCAGATCATCATCGCCGACGTCTCCATGTCACTCGACAATGTTCTGGCGGTAGCCGGTGCTGCGCGCGAACATCCGAACGTGCTGATCTTCGGCCTTGTCCTCTCCGTAGCGCTGATGGGCATCGCTGCAAACCTCATTGCCAATCTGCTACAGAAGCACCGTTGGATTGCCTATGTCGGCCTGGTGGTCATCCTCTACGTCGCTGGCGACATGATCTATCGCGGTGCGCTTGAACTTCTGCCTCATGTCGGGGGCGCTTGAGGCACAGAAAAAAGGGCCGGGACGACCTTCGTTCCGGCCGATTTCTGCTTATCGCTCCGCTACGATTTAGAGCGCACTCACCCGATCCGGCAGTGGAAAGAATCCTCGTGCTCAGATCCGCGTGAATCGTGGCTTGGTCCCACGCAAACGACCAAATCGGAAGGCATCTGACACGGCCGAGCGGATCATGAGCATCTCGCCTATGGTTCGTGTGTCATGAGCCCGACCAGCCGGTCGGAACTGTCGACGACGGCTACAGCAGGCACATCTGCCTGCTGCATCAGCCGCAGGCTTTCCTCGAGACTTTTGCGGTAATGTATTTTCGGGATATCGTGCCGCATTGCGCTCGCGACCGGTGCGGCGGGTCCCTTTTCCTTCAATGTCCGGATCATGTCGTTGCGTGTCACCAATCCTTCAAGATGGCCTGCGGAGTCGACGACAGGGAATTCGTGCTGCGTGGTCGCGAGCAGCATCTCGATTGCCTGGTCGAGCGTCGCCGACCGTTCCAGCCGGGCGAACTCGGTGATCATCACATCCGCGACAAGGACGCTTGTGGCTACCTCCCGGATCTGTGCGTTCTGCGCTTCCGCTGCCGCGGCGAGATAGACGAAGATGCCGATGAAGATCAGCAGCGGATTGTAGAACAGCCCAACAAAACCGAAGACGAAGGCCAATCCTTGCCCGATCGTGGCGGCGATCTGGGTTGCGCGTGACCACGAGAGGCGGGCGGCGAGTGCGGCGCGCAGGATACGGCCACCATCCATCGGGAAGGCTGGGATCATATTGAAGATGACCAGGAAGACGTTGACCCCGGCAAGCCTGGCGAGAAAACTCATACGCGGATCCTCGATCCCGGCCATCTGTTCGACGCCCGCCGACCCGCCGAGCAGGACGAAGATCAGCGCGGCGATCGCGACATTGACCAGCGGCCCCGCGACCGCGATCACGAACTCCTGCCCCGGCTCTTCGGGCATGCGTTCTAGTCTGGCGACGCCGCCGATCGGGAAAAGCGTAATGTCCGGCGTGTTGATGCCGAAATACCGTGCGGCGGCGATGTGGCCGAACTCATGCAGGACCACGCAGGCAAAAACCGCAATGATGAAGGCAACGCCTTGCCAGGCCGCTGGCGTGCCGCCGATCTGATAGTGCGTCAGCCAGATCCAGACGAGCAGAAGCAGGAAGGTAAAGTGAACGCGCACGGTGGTGCCCGCGATCGTCCCGAGGTTCAGCGACCAACCCAAATCCGTCCACTCCGAGAGGCCCGACCTTCGCAAGAGGCCCCACCTTCGCAACAGGCTTTGGCAGGACGCCTGCAATCGTTCGAGAACATCAGGTGCTCAAGCTCATCGTCTGCGACTAAGGCTGCCCGGCCGCGAGATGCCCGCCTCGGTGTCGCGCGGTCCCGTCGCAAGAACAGCTTATCACGAGACGACATCCGGGTGAACGTCTCGGCGCGTGATCTGATGCGTCCGCGCCTGCACGATGATTTCGCCCCGCCGCGCTTTTTTCGGCGCTGAAGGACACGGTGCTTCGGATCGTTGTCATGGATGCTCCTGAACCTTTGCCGAAAAACATCGCAAATGTAGAAGGCTCCGGCGCGGCGCCGGCGTTAGCCGACGCACCGCGAAACAAGTGATGTTGACCTTGCGCCGACATGTCGCGGCGTTAGTCAGTGAGCAGTCTGCGAATGCTCGCCGCCCGGCTTCGAGATGTCGCTTAAAGCTTCTCCCGCTTCTGCCGCTTCGCCATTCGTCGCGAGATCGCCAAGCGAGATGATGCCGACGAGCCTCTTGTCGCGGTTCAGAACCGGGAGCCGACGTACCTGCAAGTCGCCCATGTTTTCAAGCACATGCTCGACGTCTTCGTCATCGAAGCAATATTTGACCTCCGGGCTCATGACATCACGCACCTTCGTGTCAGGTCCCTTGCCCAATGCTACGCCGCGGATCGCGATATCTCGATCGGTGATCATCCCGACCAGCCGGTCGTGGTCGCCCACGGGCATGACTCCGGCGTCAAGCCTGCCCATCATCTCAGCCCCTTCGCGGATCGACTGTTCGGGGTTAGCGACCTGTACATTCCTCGTCATGCAGTTGCCGACCTTCATGGCAGTCTCCCTTGACTTGCGAAGCCCCGCCGCCGGTTCCGGTGTCAATCTAGGAAACGAACTCTTCGGCGGTAACGTTCCCTTGAATCTGAATGCCCCGCGGGAGGTTTTTCATCTGTCGCCGGCCCCCCCGATGTCGCGGCTCCAATGAGCCTCACGCGGTTGGAACCTGACAGGCGATACGACGTTCCAGGAGATCGGCAGCCAACGGAGAAGTCGCATGCATCCCTTAGCAGTAAATTCCACCAGCCGTCCCGG
Source organism: Mesorhizobium sp. WSM4816 (assembly GCF_055811535.1). Taxonomy (NCBI): domain Bacteria; kingdom Pseudomonadati; phylum Pseudomonadota; class Alphaproteobacteria; order Hyphomicrobiales; family Phyllobacteriaceae; genus Mesorhizobium; species Mesorhizobium sp. WSM4816. The sequence continues at coordinate 99,645 of NZ_JBVVQR010000001.1, forward strand.
CGCGCTGACGATTACCCCGTTCAATGGAACCGTGACGGTCAGGTTCTCCGACGCGATCATTGCCTCGACAGAGCGGGCAAAAGTGCTCCATGAGGAGGGGCAAGATCCGGTCTTCTATATCCCGTTCGAGGATATCTATTTCGACCTTCTGGAGAAGACCAACACCACAACCCACTCCCCGCTGAAGGGCACGGCCAGTTACTGGCGGGTCCACGCGGTCGGCGGAGCGGCCGACGACTTCATGTGGGCCTACGAGACGCCCGACACGCCGGCATTGGCCATCGCCCGCCATGGCGCCTTCGATCCCAGCAAGGCGCGGATCGATGCCGATCCTGCCGAGGACAAGCGACATACGCCTCACCTCCCCGAATAGAGCCTCGCATGAAGGTCGCACATCGGCCGATCACGCCACAGGCGACAATCCTTTCGTCATCAGGAGAATTCTTCGTCGAGGATCCGCAGTCCGTCTTCATATTTCGATGTCGACGCGCCAATCTGCTGTGCCTGCCATAAATTGTCGGTAAGATCGGCGCGCTTGACCGGCAGCGCCAATGGGTTGGCTGCTGCTCTGCGCACGAAATCGAGGTCGTCCTCGTCCGGCCTGCGTGTCATCGCATCGACGGCCGATACGATGGATGTTCCGAAACCTGCCGCCTCGAGGCGCTCGCGATCCCAATCGTCGCTTTTCTCAACAACGTCGTGGAGGTAGGCAACGGCCTTCTGGTCGAGCGTTTCGACGGCATCAACGACCCGGCGGCAATGCTCGATATAGGGCCGTCCGGTCTTGTCCGTGTGCCCCGCATGAGCTTGTTCGGCGATTTTTGCCGCGCGGTAAAGGAAGCTCACTGCCTCGATCCTTGCTGGCCTGTGTGATGTATGCAACCAGCCTTGTTCTGGTCCACAACATGCCTCACCGAACGCGCGACGATTGCCTGAAGTTCCACAGAATGGGCAAGGCTCCGGCGCCGAAACATCTCCAGCGCCGCGAGGGCAGCCTTACAGCTTGCTGCCGCCCTGGTCGCGGGACGCTCCATCGACAATGCCGGAAGTGGGCAGAATTCCAAAATCCTGCGACTTGGCACCTTGTGCCGCTGTCAAAAATCCGTCCGCGTGGAGGCCGCGCCGCAGCAACTCCCTCACGGCCGCAGACCGGCTTGGCATGCGCCTTTCGAAGCGCCAGTTTTCCAAAGCAGCCAATTCCTCCGACGTTAGCATGATCTGCAGTCGTTCGGGTCTTTCCAGCTCGGCCATTTCTGCCCTCCAGACGCTCAAAGTTAGTATTTATCTAAGAAGTAGGAAAAGCCTCGCCAGCCGTCAAGACCGGCTCATTGGCCATCGGCGTGAAAGGCTCACAGTTACCGTCAAGCGTCCATCGTGTAGCCTGAGCCGTATGCTAACTTGTTGATTTTGTGTGTTGTTTGATGGATTACGCTTGTCATTCGAGCTGCTATGGCACATGCTGATCTTGAGGGACAAACCGCTCCTGAAAGGAAGGGTTTTCCATGAGAGACGGTTATTCGGCCCATTTGTGTCACGACGTTAACCTGCAAGTTTGGACCGCCGCCCGGTGCAAGGGGATAGTCAATGTCACTGCGGTGGCCGAGGTTGTGCGGCTGCGAAACCTCGCAGAAAACGTTGCGCTTGAAGACGTCGAATGCTTGGTGTTGCAAGCCGCCCAGTTCTACGGGGCGGCCATGGAATTCGACGGCCTGATTGTGTTTGAACCGGGTAACGTCGATCGGCACTCGCTTGGCTGCGATGCCCTGCCTGGAAGAGGCGACGTCGATGTTCTGGAGGACAGGGCTGTTTCGCCTTATTTTCGCCCGCCGGACCAAACGCAATAGGTCTGGCCGAACACAGCGGTCGCGGGGAAGGGCTCAGCTTCACGAGCGCGGCGAAATTCCTTCAATCGGCCGCGATTTCGGCCAGTGATGTCTGGACGAAATGCAGCGGCGCCTCGAGCGTCCAGGTGATGCCTCGGGCGTGGAACTCCAGCCGCCCGCTGCCGCTGAGAGCCTGCGGCGCCACTCGCTCGAGCACGACCAGTCCGAAACCGCGCCCCCTGACAGCGTCCAGGATTGGCCCGTCCAACTCACGCCAGACCAGTCGAAAGGTCTCAGCGCCGTCGCCCGCAGGGACCACGTGCCAATCGATCTCGACACGTCCGCCGTTGCACGACAGCGCTCCATGTTTTGCCGAATTGGTGGCGAGTTCGTGAAAGGCTATGCCGAGATACTGGACGGCGTTCGGCTGCAGTACCACCAGTGGCCCGGCCATCGACACGCGGGACTGCGCTGCGAAGGCCTTGAGCTGGGCCTGGATGAGCTCGCCGACCGTCGCGCCGCGCCATTCGGCATTGACCAGGAGATCATGGGATTCCGAAAGCGCCATGATGCGCTCTCGAACTTGCCCGAGGAAAGCCTCAGGTGTGCTCGTCAGCTTGCTTGTCTCGCGGATCATCGAGATGATGACCGAATACTGGTTCTTCACCCGATGGTTGACCTCGCGCATGAGCAGTCGGATGCGCCGTTCGTTCTCCTTGTGGGAACTGATGTCGCGCGCGATCTTGGAGGCGCCGACGACCCGCCCGATCCCGTCGCGGGTCGGTGAGACGGTGAGCGAGACCGAAACGAGCGTGCCGTCCTTGCGCAGGCGCATCGTCTCATAGGAGGGGACGCGTTCGCCGGCGCGGATGCGACTGATGATCGAGACTTCCTCGTCGAGACGGTCAGGCGGAATGAGCATCGTCACCGGCCGGCCGATCGCCTCGGCAGGCGTGTAGCCGAACAGGCGTTCTGCAGCATCGTTCCAGCTAGTAATGATGCCATCCATGTCCTTCGAGACGATGGCGTCCATCGACGACTCGACAATGGCGGCAAGACGCATGCGGGCTTCATCGCCCAGCGTCTGCGTGCGCAGGTCGAGCAGCGTGTTGATGGCACCGACTACATTGCCCGCTTCGTCGCGAAGCAGCCGTGGGTGAGCCCTGAATGGGACCAGTTCGCCATCCGGCCGCTCCGCAATCGCCTGGTCCCAGGAGACATCCCGCCCTTCGCGCAGCGCCACGGCCATCGGACACTCGCCATGCGCCATATCCCGACCGTCCAGATGACGAAGCTTCCACGAGCCGCACCATAGGTCCCGACCGATAACAGGACGATGGCCCCAGAGCTCAGCTGCGGCTTCGTTGAAGAAGGTGATGTATCCCTGCCCGTCGACGGTGTAGATGGCGACCGGCAGTGCCTGCATCAGATCGGCAATGGGAATGCCCGGAACTCCGAGGCCGACATCGGCTTGTTCAACGAAGTTCACTTATGGCGCCATTCTCGTGGATTTCTGAGCGGCTATAATGCCCTCGAGCGGTTTCGGTTCCGTCCGGACAATCACGTGCGGCCCCCTTTGCCCGCAGTCGCGGCGACATTCCTGGGCAAGGCATCAGGCCGACACAGGATCATCGCCAAAATTGTCCGCCTAATCGTGTACTAAATGCGCCCGAGAAGGACCAGGATAACAACGATCAGCAGCACGAGACCGAGGCCGCCGCCACCATAATAGCCGGTGCCGTAGAACGGTCCACCACCCAAGCCGCTGAACCCGCCAAGCAAGATAAGGATCAAAATGATGATAAGTATGGTTCCGAGGCTCATGGTGGTTCTCCCATTCGTGCGCTGCCGCGCCGTACAAGGGCACGTCCATGCGCCTGTTGATGACGGTATGAACTCCCAGAGGGGGCTTCCTGTTCCACCGGAAGTAGCATCGCTGTCGCTCGTCTAGCGGGAAAAGCCGGTAGGCTGACGAGACAGCCCGCCGGCCGGGAGCCCGCGGGCTGTCTCAGCCTCGGACCGCCTGGAGGAACGGCGATCACAGCAAAAATGCGTGATGCGGTCCGAAGTTGCGGCGGTAGGCCAAAGAAGGCCACAGCCACTGGCGGTGCTCACAGTCGACGGCCGGATGATGCTTGGCACCTCCACGCCGCACGCTTCGCCGGGGACGTGAATACAATTCACCTTCCTTTGTTTGCCGGCCGAGTGCCGCCGCCCTTCTTTTCCGGGTCATGAGTATGGTGGCTGTCGCGTTCGCCTCCGCCGCCTGAGATCTTGCTGCGGCTGCGCAGATCGGAATCGGCTGGTGGCTTTTCTATCACCAGCGGCTCCTTGGCGTTTTCGTGCGATGCGCCAGGACCGCCATGGCGAATACTGGCGCGGGTCTTCTTCGACGTGGACATGAAATCACCTAGCGGTCCTGCTGATGGCCTTGATGGGTCGTATTGACCTTCGTGTTGCCCTGCTGGCCCTGTTTGTCGGGATTTGGGGCGGAATGGCTGTGCTGCGTCTGGTCGACAGGAACCGACTTCTTGTCGCCCGGACCCTTTGGGCTCTGGTTCTCTGTCGGAACGGGTGGTGGTTTTGTGCTCATGACCGTCTCCTTTCACTAGCCAAAACAAGCAGGCCCCCGGGAAGGTTCCTGATCCGAACCGGGCGAGGGGCAAACTCCTGACATTGCCAATTCCGGCCTTGTCGGCGCGTCGCAGCGCAATAATCTTCTGTTAGGGCGTGGGCACTTCCACCTGTTGAAAGGAGCCGACCATGAAACACCAAACACTCGACCAACTGCAGACAGTTGCGAAAGTTGAGCCCTCGGCGACATACCCGACCATGACTCGGGCGCAGCGGATCGAGCGTTGGGCAGAGCTTCTCGAACAAAATCCACGGCGTTGCCTCGGAGCCCTTTCAGGCACCGAATATCTCAGTCCTGAAGCTCGTGACGTAGCGCGTGGCGCGGGGTCGCCGATCACCGTTGCCTATGAGGATCCGGTGCTGCGCGCCATGGGTCTGAAAGATGATACCTACGGTGAGGCAAAGCGCTTCTTCGAGCTAAGTGACTGGCAGTTGCACAACATCGTCTGTCACTGCCACGTGGGTGCTACGATGCAAGCGCGATGGGCTGCCGCCAGAGTCCGCCGGACGATTACCGGGAACAGACTTCTGGCCTGGCTGAGGGCAAGGTTTGTGCATTGAGGCCAGCCCAGAACGGTGACGAGAAGTCTTGATCGTTCTCGTTAGCGGGTGGCCGGCAAAAGGCTGGTGGCATCGCCGGCGCCGCAGTGTTGATCGAGCCGACGCCTTGCATTCAGGGCGGCCGGACGAACGCCCCTTGTCGGAGGCAGGAAGCTCTCGATTCATGTGAACACGGCCCGCGCCCCTGATCCATGCACCACCGATGCATCGTTGGCGGAATCTCGTCCCTGTGACATGCCCGCAATCGCGTCTGGGAACTTTTCTGGAGGCACATGGTTGGAATGTGCGGCTGAAAGATTCCGGGCCTGTGCCAAGGAGGTTCGCCATGAAGCTTCGCGAGTTGATGAACCAAGTGAAGGATCTGCCCCCGGATACCCTCGTCTGTGCCGCCGAGATTGACGAGGCCTTTGCGGCCAACATTGCCGGCATAGAAACAGTAGAAGGTGCCCGGATCGAAAGCCGGAAACCGGACGGCACCGAAGCTGTCGAACTCGCCAACGGGAACGACAGGGTTGTCGTAATCCGCTGGTGATCCGCTGGCTCATGCCGGAGCGGTCGCAATGCTTGATCACTGAACGATGGAGAGTCGCAGACCATGTTTCCGGAATTGAACCAAAGACTTTGCGCCGGCCTGATCGCCGGAACTCTGATGCTCTCGGCCGGCGGCTTTGCTCCGGCCGCAGCCCAGGAAATCCCGAACGACTTCACGACAATCGTGCGCGAGAAAATTCCAGCCGTGGTCGCAATAACGACCAAACAGATCATCCAGGACCAGGCGACGCTGGGCGACTTTCTTAGTCCTTTCGGCAGTCCCGGCCTCGGACCGGCGCAACCGCAGGTGCGAGAGGCCCTTGGTTCCGGCTTTGTGATCAGCCCCGAGGGGTACATCGTCACCAACAACCATGTCGTTGCCGATGCAAGCGAAATTCATGTCGTATTCTCCGACAAGGAGACGTTGCCTGCGCAACTCGTCGGCCGCGATCCGGCAACCGACCTCGCGGTGCTGAAGATCGACCCGCGGTCCAATATGACAACGACCGCCTGGGGTGACTCCGATGCAGTACAACCCGGCGCATGGACGATCGCTATCGGCAGTCCGTTCGGGCTCGGCGGGACCGTTACCGTCGGCGTGCTTTCGGCCCGTTCGCGCGACATCAATGCCGGTCCTTACGACGATTTTCTCCAGACCGACGCCTCAATCAATCGCGGCAATTCCGGCGGCCCGCTGTTCAATGCTCGCGGCGAAGTGATCGGGGTCAATACGGCCATCGTATCTCCCACAGGTGGCAGCATAGGGATTGGCTTTGCGGTACCATCCCGCACCGCCCGGAACGTCGTCGACCAGTTGATCCGCACTGGCCGGATCGAGCGCGGTTTCATCGGGGTGCGTCTCCAGGAGATCACCCCGTCGATTGCCGAGGCGCTTGGAATACCCGGCAGCAAGGGAGCGCTGGTCGCCTCGGTCGAACCCGGCAGTCCGGCAGAGCAGGCAGGCATACAGGCGGGAGACGTGATCACACGCTTTAACGGCAAGGACATCCAGAGCGTCCATGATCTGACGCTCGCGGCTGCGAGCCAAAAGCCGGGAACAAAAACGACGCTGACACGGAACCGCGGAGGCAGCCAACAGGAAATAGCTCTGACCATCGGACAGCGCAACGATGAGGAGCAACAGACCAGCGCCGTTCCAAAGTCGGAAACGGCCGACACGCGTCTTGGATTGTCGCTCAGCCCAATCCCGGATGAGGCGCGCCAGCAGCTCGCACTCCAGCCGGATACTACGGGCGTGTTCGTCCAGGAAGTGGCTCCAAACAGCCTCGCCGCCGAAAACGGCGTTCAGCCTGGCGATGTGATCGTCTCGGCCAACAACCGGGATGTGACACAGCCGTCGGACATCCAAGAGGAGTGGGCGAAATCCCGCCAGCTGAACAAGCCGATGTTGTTCCGCATCAGCAGGCAAGGGCAATCTCTTTTCGTTGCCGTGGCCACGGCCAAATCTTGACGGGCCAAATCTTGACGGGCCAACTCTCGATGGAAACGCGTTAAGCTTGGCGAGCGTAAAATTGGCCGAATAGATCACACGCTTTCGCGAGAGGCGGCCTTTAGGGACGGGAACAACAGCCGACCAAGGCCGTTTCGTCCAAGAGTCATTCAACCTGTTGAAAGGCGGCTTCCGATGAGCGCCACCGGACTCGACGTATTCGACAAGACGCTGCAGACAACAAACATCTGGCTCGACGAGATCATGACCGAGATCGGACCGGATCGGCAGGTCGCATGGCATGTGCTTGGAGCGGTGCTCCACGCCTTGCGAGGCCGCATGCAGCCGGATCTTGCCGCCCACCTCGGCTCGCAGCTGCCGATCCGCGTGCGCGGCGCCTATTACGACCAATATCAGCCCTCCACGATTCCCGAGAAGTTGCGGTCGCTCGACGAGTTCCTGGCCAAAATCAAGGCGGAGTTGGAATTCACCCGACCGGTGGATTCCAAGGATGCATTCAGGGTCGTATCCAAGGTGCTCGATCACCACGTGGGAGAGGGGCAGATGATCAAGGTTTGGGAATCCTTGCCGGCAGAAATCAGGCGCGTCGCGGCAGCTCAGCAAGCGGCGTGAAATAGCGCCAGATACAGTTGGTCTCGTTTCTTGGGGAGATGGAAATGCCACTCACCCTTATCAGTCCTGCGTTCCCGGCGGGCGGGAAAATCCCTGAAAGGCATACCCGCGACGGCCAGAACGTCTCACCACCGCTAAAATGGTCCGGTATTCCGGACGGTACCAAGAGCCTTGTTCTCGTCGTGCAGGATCCCGACGCGCCGAGCGGGGTTTTCGGGCACTGGGCGGTGTTCAATATCCCGCCTGATGCCGGCGAGCTTGCCGAGGCGCAAGACGGCAAGCCAGGCCCGTCGGCACTCAGGCAAGGCACCAACGATTTCGGCAATGCCTATTACGATGGCCCTCAGCCACCGGTGGGACATGGCGTCCATCATTATCATTTCCGGCTGGCCGCGCTCGACGTGCCGAGCCTCAGTGTGCCGGGACAGGCGGGCGTGCAGCTCGTCTGGAAGGAAGCCCAGAAGCATGCGCTGGAGCAGACCGAGTTGGTCGGAACCTACGCACGGTAACACCGGCCCGTGCCGGTGGCCGCCGTTTACAGCGCAGCCGGATCAAGCGGCTTTCGAGCCGGGCCGTGGATGACCGAGCCGTCGGCCGCAAAAATCGAGCCATGGCAGGGACAATCCCAGGTGTTGTCCGCATTGTTCCAGGTCACGGTGCAGCCCTTGTGGGTGCATGTCGCCGAAACTGGGTGGAGCACCCCTTCAGCGTCTCGCCACGCCGCGATCTTTTCGTCACCCCTGACGATCACACCGCCCATGCCGGGCGCGATGTCGTCGAGGCTTGAGACAATCGATTGGCTGCGGCCATTCTGGTGAAAGTCCTCGGGATAAGACCGCGCCGGGTCGTAGAGCCTTTGCCATGGACTCGGCCGCGCGCAGATCAGATCCGCGATCATCATGCCTGCGGCCGTTCCGTTGGTGATGCCCCAGGCGTTGAATCCCGTGGCGATATGAAAACCGGAGGCTTTGTCCGGATCGGGTTCGCCGGCATATGGAACCCTATCGGCCGTATCATAGTCCTCATTGCACCAGCGCCAGGCAACGTCCCCAACGGGAAGGCTCATTCTTGCCCATTGTTCCAGCTCGACAAACCGTTTCGCCACATCGCCGTCCTGGCCCGTGTCGAACTTGGGGCCGAGTGCGACAAGCAGCGGGCCTTCGGCGTCGCGGCCGGTGCGGATGGAATGCGTCGGATCGTCGATGCCGATGAACATGCCGTCGACGGCAAGAGGGTCATCGATCCGAAACGCCATGGCAGTGTGGCAGCGCGGCTGGGTCCGGTTCGCCATACCGACGGGGCTCTTCACTGTCATGTTGGTGGCGACGACCACATGCTCGGCGTGAACGGTGCCGCTGTCGGTAACGACGCGCCAGCGGCTTGCCTCGCCAATAGAGATCGCGCGGCTGTTTTCGAGAATCCGTCCGCCACGGGCCGTCACCGCTTGAGCCAGGCCAACCAGATACATCGCCGGATTGAACTGCGCCTGGTCGGAAAAACGGAGAGCGGCGGCCGTTTCGAAAGGCAGCGGCGCGCGCTCCAGAACATCGGCGTCCAGCCCAATCTGGCGCGCGGCTTCTGCCTCGGCCACGATCTCCGCGCGCCGGCTTGCATCGCAGCTGTAGGTATAGGCATCCTTGTTCTCGAGATCGCAGGCGATGGCATAGTCGCGAACCCATTCCCGGATCTGCACGGCGCCGGCGGAATTTGCTTCGGCATAGGTCTGTGCCAGGTCCCGCCCAAAGGTGTCGATGAGATGGCGATAGATCAGCGCGTGCTGTGTCGTGATCTTGGCCGTCGAACGACCGGTCACCTGGCCGCCTGTCCGCAGGCCTTCGACGACGATCACCGACCGACCGGCCTCGCAAAGGCGAAGCGCCGTCGTGAGCCCGACAATCCCGGCGCCCACGACAACGGCATCGGCATGGATCGAGCCCTCGAGCGGGGGATAGTTCGTAGCGGTGGCTGCCGCCACCCAACAGCTTCCCGGTTCTCCCGAAAGAATGGCCATTTTTCTCGCGTTCCATCATTTCGATGCATCTCCATGACAACCCGCGCCGGCACGAAAACGTTCCGAGATATAAGGTCTTCAATCGTGGTTTCCACAGGGAATCCTATCCATCAATGATGGAACTCCAGCAGATGGTCGCGTCAGTCGAACGCTGCAACGCACGTGAATTGGTATAGGCTGAAGCCAATACTGTCAGGCCGGCGGCCGAAGACTGCGCCGTTAACGTCCTGTGGCGAACGTCACCTGCGCGCCCCCGGCAAAACCTGAAGAATGGTTCGAGCCACCCGCATCCAGTATTTTGGCGATAAAACAGTTCGTACCTTGTTTTTTGTCACTGCAATTGCCAACCATGGAAAGGGATTGATTCGGAGCTTGTCTATGCGTGGACTGCAAGTGGCCCTGGCTGCGGTGATCTTGGGCATTTCAGTCAGTTCTGGACTCGCCGATGACAATTCTCCCTTTATCTATTTTGCGACCCAGGACCCTTTCGCAGACGGTTTGCCGACCAAAAACGATGTCTTTGTCTTTGGTGGCGTCTTTACGCGCGGGGCCTTCGGCGACGCGATCAATGTTTTCGGTGCCGACTACACGGACAATTATATAATCGGAGCCGCATACGGTCGCGATTTCGTCGATATCGGCGCTGGCTTCGTTCTTGGTGGCGTCGCCGGCGCGGCCATAAGATTTGGCGAGGACGATGATACGACTGGCGAACTTTGGGCCGGAGCGCGACTGCGCCACCACGGCCTGGTCATTGGTGATTTGGCGATTGCGCCCGCACTGACTGCTGGATTCAGTGCCGTTACCGGCCCTACCGAGATCGAGCGCCAACGCGAAATCGTCCACGATGGCGACGCATCATTCCTCGGCTTCGTCGGTGCGGAGCTTTCTTTCAGAGTGAGGCAAGCCCCCAACGTCGAACTCGTCTACCAACTCCACCATAGATCCGGCGCCGATGGCACGTTTGGAGATATGACAGAGGGTTCCAATGCGAACGCTCTTGGAATCCGTTATCGCTTCTGACGCTCGCTGCTGTAGACCTTTTTACAGGCGCCTACGCACCCACCCAGTTGGCTCGCGCTGAGGACGGCGACACTCCCGTGAGGGTCGGCACGATGAACCACTGAAAATCTCAAGGCCGTGTCGCCCTCTAGCGCCGGGTCACCCTCAGGCTATATCCTTCAGCGTATCCAACGGCCCTTTCAATGCAGACCTGGGCTGGATCAGCTCTGGCGCGATCAGGAAGGTCTGCGGTGCCGTCGGCGGTTCATCGATCAGCTCGAACGCCTTCGTGATCATCGCCTCAACATTCTGCCGCACCATGATTACGGGGAAGGGCAGGAAGGAGCCGAAGGGGTCATAGTCGTAGCAACCGACGACGAGTTCGCTGAACATTTCCGCCGGCCGGCCGGCCATGAAACGCAGCAGACCTTCCATATTGATCGACGAATTGATGAACAGCGCGCGCGGCAGCTTGCCACGGCATTGGTAAAACGCCTCGAAGGCACGCAAAGTTATATCAGGCGAATACCCGGAGGACTGCACACCATCGTGAGGGTCGGCGCCCAGCAGCGCCTTCTTGGTCGCATGGAAAGCGGCGATGCGTTCGCGGCTGGCGTGGTCGTTGCGGCCGCCAAACAGAAACAGCTCGTCCGGTCGCAGAGGATCGTCCTTGCCGAAGTGGCGGATGATTGCTTCCGTCAGCATCCGCGCGCCCTGATAATTGTCGCTGATCACCGAATGCGCCTTCGCTCCCGGCAGGTCGATGTTGATATGCCTCAGCCCCGCCAGTTCGCAGACCTCGTGCACGCCATCGGGATCGGTGGCGCCGACGATGAAGAGCTGGTCGATTGAATAGGAGATCAGCGTCTCCGCGGTCCGCCGTTCCTCTTCGGGGTCGCGGCTGGCACTAACCACGACCGGGCATTGGCCGCGGCTGCGCACATGCCCCTCAAACGTCTGCGCCATGGAGGAGAAGTAGCGATTGTCGTGGACGGGCAGCATCAGGCCGACCAGGCCCGATCGCGAGCGTCGCAAGCCTCGCGCTTGCAGATTGGTGGTGTATTGGTGGAGTTCGGCGAGGCCGAGAATTGTTTGCGCCGTACTTTCCTTGATGCGGCGCTTGCGCCAAGTGCCGTTCAGCACGGCACTCACGGTCGACGGCGAACTGCCCGACAGCACGGACAGGTCATAGATCGTCGCCTTCTTCTTGACCCGCTGATCCATCTGGCGCCTCCGGCGCGTCTATTTAGAGCAATATCCCGCTTGACGAGAGCTTCTCGATGCACAATAGTTTCTGCACCATCGATTGTGCAAGCGAAAACCGGTGGATGATCGATGGGGAAGTGCCCCGTCTCTTTCGGGGAGGTTTCTAACGGCCGCCGTCGTTCGACGGCTCGAGTGTGTTCCCACTAGGAACGTTATGGGAGGAGTACAGATGAAAAAGCTCTTGATCGCGGCGCTTGCCGTGACCCTTATGATTGGCGGATCATTCGCAGCGATGGCACAGCAGGCCGGCAAGGTCGGCGTCGTCGTCAAGATCGGCGGCATTCCGTGGTTCAACGCAATGGAGGCGGGTATCAAGGAGCGCGGCGAGAAGCTCGGGATCGACGCATTCATGGTCGGCCCGACCAGCGCTGATCCAGCACTGCAAGTTCGCGCCATCGAGGATCTGATCGCGCAGGGCGTCAAGGTCATCGGCGTCGTGCCGAATGATGCGAAAGTGCTTGAACCGGTCCTGCAGAAGGCCAAGGACGCCGGCATCGTCGTCATCACACATGAATCGCCTGGCCAGAAGGGCGCCGACTGGGATTTCGAACTCGCGTCCGCCACCGGCTTCGGCGAGGCTCACGCCAAGCTCCTGGCGGAGAAGATGGGCGGCAAGGGTGAGTATGCAGTGTTCGTCGGCTCGTTGACGGTGCCGCTGCACAATGCCTGGGCCGATGCGGCAATCGAGTATCTGAAGAAGAATAATCCCGACATGAAACTCGTCGGCGAACGTTATGGCGTCGCCGAGGATGTAGACAAGAGCCGCAGCACTGCGCTTGACCTGATTTCCGCAAATCCCGGCCTGAAGGGCTTCCTCGCCTTCGGCAGCCAAGGCCCGATCGGCGCTGGCCGCGCAATCGAAGAGCGCCGGAAGGTGGGCGAAATTTTCGTGCTCGGACCATTCTCGCCAGGCCAGGGCCGGAAGCTCATCAAAAGCGACGCGATCTCCGGCGGCTTCATGTGGAATCCGAAGCAGGCGGGCGAGGTTTTCGTCACGCTGGCCGACCATCTCATGAAGGGCAAAGAGATCAAGGATGGCGATACGATCGAAGGGCTTGGGACAGTCAAGCCGGACTTCGAAAACCGTAACATCATCGTCGATCAACTCGTCCCCATCAACAAGGATACTGTCGACGATCTCGCGGCGATGGGCCTGTAAAGCCTCCCAGGACTAATGGCAGTCGGGCCCGGCCTCGAACCGGCCCGGCTGCAGGATTGCAAACGCGATTGGATCCAGGTTTCGACTCGATGGCTGATCAGGCACTCGATGGCGCCGCACCACGGCCGCTGCTGTCGCTCCGCAACGTCAACATGACGTTCGGCGGCGTGAAGGCGCTGAAGAATGTCAGCTTTGAGGTGTTGCCGGGCGAGGTGCATTGTCTTGCCGGCGAGAACGGCTCCGGCAAGAGCACGCTGATCAAGGTCATTACAGGCGTGTACAAGCCCGAGGCGGGCGCCGAAATCGATTATGATGGCCAGAGCTACTCCCATATGTCGCCGGTTACGGCGCAGGCCAGCGGAATTCAGGTCATCTGGCAGGATCTCGCCCTGTTTCCCGAGATGACTGTCGCCGAGAATATCGCGTTCCAGACCGTCATCGGCCGCTGGCCGCGGCTGGTGAACTATGCCGAGATGCGTCGGGTCGCGATCAACGCCTTGCAACGTCTTGGTGTTACCTTCGATGTCGATCTGGCACTCCACCACTTTCCCATCGCACAGCGGCAGATCGTAGCAATCGCCCGCGCCCTCGTCGGTGAGGCAAAGCTCGTCTTCATGGACGAGCCGACGGCGTCGCTCACCCAATCCGAAACCGACTATCTGCTGGACGTTGTGCGCAATCTGTCGGCGTCGGGTGTCGCCGTTGTGTTCGTCAGTCATCGCCTGGCGGAGGTTCTTGAAATCTCCAGCCGCGTCACCGTGCTGCGCGACGGCGCCCTGGTTGGCGTCTATCCAACCAAAGGCCTGACCCAGTCGCGCATCACCGAGTTGATGACGGGCAAGACCTTCGACTATTCCGTCCTGCATCGGGATTTGAGCAGGAGCCCGATCATGCTTGAGGTCAAGGGACTGTCGCGGCCCGGCGAATTCGACGACGTGTCCTTGACAGTCCGGCGCGGCGAGACGCTCGGCATCACCGGGTTGCTCGGGGCAGGGCGCACCGAATTGGCGCTGACATTGTTTGGCATGCGCAAGCCGAAATCGGGCTCTGTCGCCCTGGATGGCAAACCCGTTCGCTTCGGTTCCAACCGTGACGCGATCGCCGCCGGCGTCGCCTATCTTTCGGAAGACCGGCTGTCGCTCGGTCTCATTCAGCCCCAGGCAATCGCCGACAACATGGTCATCGCCTCGCTGGACAAGATCCTTTCAGGCGGTTTCATTTCGAGCGATCGCAAGCGATCTCTGGTCAATCGCTGGATAAGAGACCTCGGCGTCAGGATCGGAAAGCCGGACGACGCGATCTCGACCCTGTCAGGGGGAAATCAGCAACGTGTCGCCATTGCAAAATGGCTGGCGACCGACCCGAAGCTGCTTATCCTCGACGCACCGACCGTCGGCGTCGATGTCGGCGCGCGCGCCGGCATTTTCGACATCGTTTCCAAGCTGGCGGACAGCGGCCTGGCCATTATCCTGATCTCGGACGAGGTGCCTGAAGTCTATTTCAACGCGGACCGTGTGCTGCACATGGCTCAGGGGGGCATTGTCGGCGAATTTACGCCGGGCGCTACGACCCTCCAGGCGATGGAGGAGGCGGTCTATGCGTAGGTTTGTCCGCTCCCACGCAACGGAACTGGCTTTGCTTGCCGTTATCGCAGTCATCTGCGTCTTCCTTTCGTTCGCGACGGACCGGTTCTTCACCCTCGGCAACGCGTTTGACCTTCTGAACACCAGCTCGGTCAACATCATCTTCGCCGTCGGCCTGCTGGTCGTGCTGATCGCCGGCGGCATTGACATCTCCTTCGCGGTTGCTGCCTCCGTTGTGCAATATCTGACCGCGACCGTCCTCGGCTGGATCGGCGGCGGGAATTGGATTGTCGGCTTCATCATCGCTGGCGCATTGGGCGTCGCGTTGGGCTGCATCAACGCCTTCCTGATCCACGGGTTCAGGATCATCTCGATCGTCGCCACGATTTCGACTTTCAACATTTTCTTCGGCTTGCTGATGTTTTTCACGGGCGGCGTGTCGATCTACAACCTGCCGGACTGGCTCACCACCCGCGTCGTGCTGTTCGAGCGAGAGATGGCTGACGGGACCTGGGCGGAGATCACCCTGCCTGTGCTCATTATGGCCATATGCGTGTTCGCTACCTGGGCGTTGATCACGCGCACCACCACTGGCCGCCAACTCTACGCATTTGGCGACAACCCGGAGGGCGCGCGCCGCTTCGGCATCAATATCGGTGCCATGCAATTTATCGCCTTCGGCTGGCTTGGCCTGATGGCGGGTATCGCCGGCCTCGTCCAGGCGCATTACGCGCAGGAGGTTGTGCCGAATGCCCTTTATGGGCGCGAACTCGACGTCCTGGCAGCGGTGGTCCTTGGCGGTGCGCGGCTCGGCGGCGGCAAAGGCAGCGTGCTCGGCTGCATTCTGGGCGTTCTGTTGGTCTCGATCACCCAGAACGGACTAAATTTGATGGGCGTGTCGCCTTTCGCGTTCAAGATGATCGTCGGCGCCATCATTCTTGCCGCAATCACGCTTTCGAATACCAGCATCGAACGCCTGCTGCCGTTCCTGAAAAGCCGACGGGTGCCTTCATGACGGTTTTGATTGAACGCGTCCGCAACGCGCTCGGCCCCGAACTTGCAGGTCCGTTTGCCGCGTTCGTAGCTGTCGTGGTCGTGTTCGGCTTTGCCGCGCCGAACTTTCTTTCCCGCGCTACCTTTGGATCCGTCGCCTTCCAGCTGCCGGAACTCGGCCTCCTCACACTCGCCATGCTGCTGCCGATCCTGACCGGCGGCCTGAACCTGGCCATCACCTTCACCGCCAACATGGCCGGCCTGACGCTGGCTTGGGTACTGCAAAGCCAGGGAGGCGTCGAAGCGGGCGTCGGCGCCTTTGTGCTTGGCTCGGTCCTTGCTATCGCGGTCGGCGCACTGAGCGGGCTGATCATGGGGCTCGTCATCGCCTACACCAAGGCTCACCCGATCCTGGTCTCGCTGTCGATGATGATCTTCCTGCGCGGTCTCGGCGAATTCCTGACGCGCGGCGGCGACGTGTCCGGCATTCCCGGCTTCCTGGCGCCGATCGGCTACGGTTCGATTATTGGCATCCCGGTGCCGTTGCTCATCTTCATCGCTTGCGTGCTGATCTGGCACGTCTTGCTGACGCGCATGAAGCTAGGCTTCAACACCTACATGATCGGCTCCAATATCGAGGCCACGCGCTATTCCGGTATCAATACGCGCAAGGTGCAGGTTCTCGTCTACACATTGTCCGGCGCGATGTGCGCGGTCGCCGGCATCATCATGCTGGCGCGCTTCAATTCGGTGCGTGTCGGCCACGGCGAGTCTTACCTGCTGATCACCGTGCTTGCCTGCTTCCTTGGCGGGGTCAATCCGTTCGGTGGCTTCGGTCGGGTGATCCCGGTCTTCGTTGCGCTCGTCGTGCTCCAGCTTCTGTCCTCGGGACTCAATCTGATGGGCGCAAGCCAGCACCTTGCGACGGCAGTCTGGGGCATCCTGATGATTACGGTGATGATCCTGCGCTGGCTTGCCGGGCGCCTCAAATTCCTGAACACAAACAGAGGGTGAGTTAGATGCATGGTTTTGGGGTCCACACCTCGATGTGGACGATGAACTGGGACCGGGCCGGCGCGGAGAAGGCGATCGCGGCTTCCGTCAAATACGGGATGGACTTTATCGAGATCGCGCTTCTGAACGCGCCGGCGGTCGATGCCGCGCACACACGCGCCTTGCTCGAAAAGCACAATCTTCCTGCCGTTTGCTCGCTTGGCCTGCCGGAGCGCGCCTGGGCCTCGGTGCGTCCGGATGCTGCCATCGAACATCTCGAAGTGGCGATCGACAAGACTGCGGAAATGGGCGCGCTGGCGCTTTCTGGCGTGATTTTTGGCGGTATCGGCGAACGCACCGGCCTGCCACCGACCGAAAAGGAATACGACAATATCGCGCATGTGCTGACCGTCGCCGCCAAGCACGCCAAGACGCGCGGCATCGAGCTCGGAATCGAGGCGGTGAACCGCTACGAGAACCATTTGATCAACACCGGCGCGCAGGCCGTCTGGATGGTCGAGAAAGTCGGGGCCGACAACATTTTTGTTCATCTCGACACCTACCACATGAACATCGAGGAGAAGGGGGCCGCCAACGGCATTCTGGCTGCCCGCGACCACCTGAAGTACATCCACTTGTCTGAGAGTGATCGCGGCACACCAGGCACCGGCAACTGCCCCTGGGACGAGATTTACGCGACGCTGGCGGCGATCGGCTTCAAGGGCGGACTGGCCATGGAAAGCTTCATCAACATGCCGCCGGAAGTCTCCTACGGCCTCTCGGTCTGGCGGCCGGTTGCCAAGGACGAGGCCGAAGTGATGGGCAATGGCTTGCCGTTCCTGCGCAACAAGGCTCGCCAATACGGTCTGATCTGAGACGATGGGTGACGGGCAGAAGGCGGACGGCGCAAGGATCGCCGTCTTCGATGTCGGCAAGACCAACATAAAGCTCTCCGCAATGACGCTCGACGGGGTGCTCGTGGAGAGCCTCTCTGTCCACAACGAAGTGCGGCCCGGTCCACCTTGGCGGCAGCACGATCTCAACGGCATTACCGACTGGCTGTTCGGCTCGCTCGCCACTTTGTGCCGACACCATCCGCTGGAAAAGCTGGTCGGCACCGGACATGGCTCCGCGGGGGTCTTGGTGACCGCAGATCCCGACGAGACTTGTGCCCTGCCGATGATTGACTACGAGCAGGATCTGCCGCCTGCAATTCGCGAAGGCTACGCGCCGCTTTCGGGCGATTTCTTCGATCGCGGCAGCGCGATCATGCTGAAGGCTGCCCACCAGGCGCGCCAGCTGTACTGGATGCAGCAGGTTGATCCGGAGCGCGTCGGTCAGGCTCGTTGGTATCTGGGCTTGCCTCAATATTGGGCCTGGCGGCTGTCGGGCGTGCCATCGGCCGAAACGACGATTCTCTCGGCGCAATCCCATCTGTGGAACAATGTGCGTAAGCAGTGGTCGCCCATTGTGGCGGGGCAGGGATGGCAGCGCCTCATGCCACCATTCCATCCGGCCTGGGAGAGGCTGGGGCCAATCCGGCAGGATCTGGCGCGCCGGCACGGCATACCGGAAGAGCTCTCTGTCCTGACCGGCGGCCACGACAGCAGCCTGAACCTCTACCGCTACCAGGCGGCAGGCATGCGCGACGCCTGCGTGATCTCTACCGGAACCTGGATTGTCGGAATGTGCGCGGCGACACCTCTCGATCAACTCGATGAAAATGGCGGAATGGTGCTGAACAGCGATGTGACAGGACGCCCGGTCGGCGGCGTTTTGACCATGGGCGGACGAGAGTTCAGTCATGTGGCAGGGCAGGGGCAAGAAGGAACTGCAGCCGACGCTGCGCTGGTCAGTTTGCTGATTGAGCGCGGCACCTTCGCATTGCCGTCGTTCGGCGACGATGACGGCCTGTTTCCAGGCAGTGCCGGGCGCGGCCGGTTTGAAGGGCCGCCTGCAGAACCCCCTGCAGAGCGCAAGGCGCTCGCGGTGCTCTACGCCGCGCTGCTGACGGTAGAATGTATCGATGCGCTGAACGAAAACGGGCTGGTTGCATTGGATGGCACCTTCCTGCGAGACCCGCTCTACGCCACACTGGTTGCCGCACTACGGCCAAACGCCGAAACGGTCTACAACCTCGACTCCTATGGCACCGCGTCGGGTGCGGCGCTACTTGGCGAACATGAAACGCGTGACACGCCGGCTCCGATCGCGCTCAGCCTACCGACTGCCTTTGCCGGCGATCGTGAGACGCTCGCAGCCTATGCACAGCGGTGGCGCGACCTGGCGAAGCGAAACAACCTGCAACGGGCCAAGACCTAGCAAAAGGAACGATCGATGACTGATGACAGCGCTCTGCGCCGCGAGATGGTGGATGCTTGCCGCCGGATGAACTCAAGCGGCATCAACCAGGGAAATGCCGGCAATTTGTCGGTGCGCTCTAGCGCCGGTTTCCTAATCACGCCCTCGTCGCTGCCCTACGAAACGATGACGCCCGAAGACATCGTCGAGATGGGCTTTGACGGCACCTATGTCGGCCGACGGCCCTCCTCGGAGTGGCGCTTCCACCGCGACATTTTGAGGGAGCGGCAGGAGATCGACGTCGTGCTGCATTGCCACTCGCTCTACGCCACGACGCTGGCCTGCCATCACAAGACGATCCCGAGCTTCCACTATATGACGGGAGTGGTTGGCGGCACCACCATCCGCTGCGCGGAATACGCAACCTTTGGCACGCAGGCTTTGTCCGACAATGCCTTGGTTGCACTCAAGGATCGCCTCGCCTGCCTGCTCGGCCAGCACGGCCAGATTTCGCTCGGCAAGACCATGGAGGCGGCGTTGTGGCTGGCGAACGAGGTCGAAACCCTGTCGCGCATGTATGTCCAGGCGCTTAGCCTTGGCGAGCCGCCGGTCCTTTCCGACGAGGAGATGGCGCGGGTGATCGAGCAGATGAAGAAGATGAGCTATGGCCAGGCGCCGGATCCGGAGGGAACGAACGATTTGGCGCGGCCGCGCGACGCTGCGGTCTAGCGCTGCTCCGGCAGATTTTAGTGAAGAGGTCTGTTTTCGCGCTGGGTGGCAGGTGAAGACTGAGATGTCCTCCTACGGCAAACGGTGAATCAAATCGTTCAGCAAAAGCAGCGACGCGCCGGCGAACACGGCCGCAGCCGCGTCGTCCAGCATGATGCCGAGTCCACCCCTTACCTTGTCATGCACGACGCCGATGGGCCAAGGCTTGACGACGTCGAAAAACCGGAAAGCAAGGAAGCCTGCTGCCCACCAGACCGGGTCGAGCGGCAGCATGGAAAGCGTTGCGGCGGTGCCGAAGGTCTCGTCAATGACGACGATCTGCGGATCCTCCGTCCTGGTATGGGCGACGACATGCGACGACGCCCATACTCCCACGGCGAATAAGCCTATATAGGCGAGCACGATCAGCCAAGGCGTTGCAGGTATCAGGACCGCGGCAACAGTCACTCCGACGCCCGCGCCGGCGGTGCCTGGCCATACCGGAGATAATCCCGCGCCGGCAGAGGTCGCGAGCAGGTAAGCAAGCCTGGGCAGAAATTTACGCATGGCGTTTAGCACGGCCGACAGGGTGAATTGCGAATATGCGTTGTATCAGTCTTCCGGTTACTTCCGCTAACGCAGGTCGCGCAAAAGCATGCCCTCGGGCGTGACCCGGTCAGGCCGCGACGCGCTATAGACCGCCAGTCGATCATTTGCGACAGCGGACACAACGGGCATTGCGCTGACCACCTCGATCGGCGCCGACCGGCTGGAACGAACCCTCAATTTGCCGGTTAAACGTCGCGGAGCGACATCATCAGAGGAGCCAAGTCATCATGATCGCCGGTCTCATGAAACGCCGTATCGACCCGCTATGGGAGCACGCCGCCTCCCCGCTGATCGGGATCGGCATGACCCCGAACCAGGTTACGTCAGGCGGGCTGGTGCTCGTCGCCCTGTCGTGCGCCGCCTATCTGTACCACCAGTCGAGCCTCGCCTTTGGCCTTTGCCTGGCGTTTGCGTTCACCTTCGACGCGCTCGACGGGGCGGTTGCTCGCCGCAGACATATGAGCACCAAGGCGGGTGGCTATTTCGACGCCATGGCCGACCGTTATCAGGAACTTGCCGTGTTTGCGGCAATAGGCTGGGTCGCCGACCTGTGGGCGATCGCCATGATCGCGTTCGCCGGCGGACTCCTCACCAGCTACGCCAAGGCGCGGACGGCGATCGAAATCCCCATAGAAAACCACGCGTGGCCGGATTTCTTCGAACGGATGGAACGCCTGGTGTTCATTTGCGTGCTGTTGGTCGCCGACGGCTTGGCGACCGCCATGGGCGCCGCTTCGCCCTGGATTCTGACGGGCGGGTTCACGCTGTACGCACTCGTGGCCAACGCGACAGCGCTGCAACGGATCAATCGCGCATTTGCGATGCTCAAACGAGCCGACGCGAAGCAGCCGTGAGACGGCGAAATCCCATAAGGATGAGGCGCCCGGCGCTCCCTGCGTGCCTGTTGTCCGCACCCCTCGTTAGACCGTTTCGAGCCGGCTGAACCGAACCGGGATGATTTTGCGGGTCTTCAGTTGTCCTGCCGAATCCTTGTCGATGACCGTCAGCAACTGCCCTTGTTCAGGGCCTACAGGCATAACCAGGCGGCCCCCCGGCTTGAGCTGCTCGAGCAAAGCCGGCGGCGCCCGCCCCGCCGCGACGCTGACCAGGATCTTGTCGAATGGGGCGTGCTCTGGCCAGCCGCGAGACCCGTCCCCGACACGAATGCTGACATTGGACAGACCGAGGTCCTGCAGCAGAGCCTCGGCATGGCTTGCGAATTCCTCGATGATTTCGACGCTCCAAACCTGCCCGGCGAGTTCCGCCAGGATTGCGGTCTGGTAGCCCAGGCCGGTGCCGATCTCGAGCACCGCCTCGCGCGGTTGGAGAGCAAGGAGATCGGTCATCAGCGCGACGATGAACGGCTGCGAGACGGTTTTGTCGAAGCCGATCGGCAGTGGCATGTCCTGGTAGGCATAAGGCGCGACCGAGCTTGGCACGAAAAGATGGCGCGGCACCCGCTGCATCGCTGCCATCACCCGTTCGTCGAGCGCCGCCTTGCCGAGCTCTTCGCTCGCAAGGTCGGTATGGATTGCAATCATCTCGACCATGTGCCTGCGTAGCACTGCGAGATGCTCTTCGTTCATTGGCTTCATGACCGTCGGGCTTTCTTCAACCAGGCTTGCTCCCAGATAGGCTTATATCCTGTTCGTCACTGCAACGCCCGGCATCGTTTCCAGTTGCGGGTGGCACACAACGACCGGAGGTAATTTGGCGTTGCATCTTGATAGATATTGTCGGCGGCCCTGGAGATCCGGTGCCATGTAGCCATAACGGTATGTCCTGGATCGCGGTGATTTGAACGATGAACGGCTGAATCGCGTGCATGCGTGGGCAGCCGGCGATCTCGACCGGGGCGTTGTCGTTGTAGTGGTGGACGCCTGTTTCACCGATGCGACTGCTGCATGGCTTCGGCAGCGGAATGCCGCGACGGGCGGTTCCTAAATATCCAGCTAAAGTCCGGAAGCCGCTACTTTATCGCTTCCAGGAGTGCTGAGTGGAACTCGCCGGGGCCTCTGCCTTGCCGTTCGGCCGTCGTGGTTGAATCCTCATCAGCTAAAGTAGTGAAATCTGATGGAACTACCGGCCCTGATGTGCCATTTTACCACGTCGTGAGAGAAGACGAAGGCAAATGAGCCAGCACAATGCCACTGTGATAGGCGTCGTGGTGCCCATGTTCAATGCCGAGAGAACCATTCTCCCGACGCTGACCAGCATCTGCCAGCAGAGCCACCAGGCGCTGGACATTATCGTAGTGGATGATGGGTCGACGGACCGGTCCGCGCCAATCGTGGCCGCCTATGCGGAGCAAGATCGGCGTATACGCCTTTTCAGGCAGCCGAACGCGGGTGTTGCGCACGCACGCAACAGCGGCGCCGCTGCCACCGATGCGGAGTTTCTAGCGTTCGTGGACGCGGATGATCTTTGGGCTCCATCCAAAATCGCACTGCAACTGCGCGTCCTGCAGGAAGGAGGCTCGTCAGCTGGCCTGGCATATTGCTGGTTTGCGGAGATCGACGAGGACGGTCGGATATTTTCCTTCAAACAGCCCGATGCCGAGGGTCGCGTGCTGCAACGCATGTGCAGAAACAACTTTGTCGGTAACGGAAGTTCGATGCTTGTACGTCGCTCCGCATTCGAGCGGGCAGGACAGTTTGATCCTTCCCTGAGGGCGAGGAACGCACAAGGCTGCGAAGATCTTCTAATGTGCCTCAGAATAGCGGAGAATTACGAGTTTCGTGTCGTGCCACAACATCTTGTGGGTTACCGGAGGACGATCGGCAACATGTCGAGCGATGTCATGCAGATGTTTCGTTCGTATGAAATTGTCCTAGCCGAGTTTCGCGAGAAATATCCGCAATTTGTGAGCGATCTCAATGCCCATCTGCTTGACACGATAAATGGGTTTGCCGTGAGAGCTTTGATTCAGGGGCGGCCTTCCGCAGCCTGGTACCTGTCGAAGAAGCTCTTTGTCCTGGAGCCGCGCACGGCCATTTCACGTCTGCCTCACACTGTCGACGTCTGTTGCCGGGGGCTGGTTCCTCGCTGGATCAAGGTTCGAGTGAACCGGATGCGAAACGCCGAGTCTCGGCCTCTTTACGAAAAGATTTATCTGGAGAGGTGAGGTGAGCGCGTGCCTGTTCGGGCGTACCGAGCCCGAGCTGTTGAAGCTAGATGCTTTATGCCAGGCTTTAATCGTTTAATTCGCGACCGCCGCTCCTGGTGGGACCTTCAGCGTAATTGTGATGGTGTCACCCGGAGCAAGCAGAGTATCTTCAGTCGCCTCGGTCGTCGCTGCCCGTCCGTCAGTGGAGCGGGTTACACCGATCGTAATTCGGTCCCCTTCGCCCACAAGGTCGCTGCGCATCTGCATCACGTAGGCGATTTGTTTGGTCAATGAATCCATCTCAGCGCGCATTTGGTTCATCGCCGCGCGTTCAGTCTGCAAGTCAGCCAACAGGTCGATTCGACCCTGGTCGATAAACTTATCAAGACTGCGCTGCAAATCCCCTTGGTCGCGTTCAAGTCGAGCGATCTCAGCGCTGGTTTGCAAAGCGCGGGTCGCTGACAAGAGCACCGCGCGTTGAGCAGCGTTGACGCTAGTGATCTGGACCAGCCCTTTTTCGAAGAGCTTCTTGAGGCGATCAAGTTCCGCCGCATCTGCGGCTGCGCCCGCTTGATCCGCCTTCTGCTGCTCCTTCAGGTAGCCCATTCGTTCCGCCGCCTTGGTTGTGGCCAACTTAATCGAAGCGCGCTCCTTTTCCTGATCCGCATAGACAGCTTCAAGATGCTTCCCCTCCTGCTGCAAAGCTTCGTCGCGACGAGGTTCGAGGCTCGGGTCACGTTCTGCGTCCGGAACCTCAATCGCTCTGGCGCCGCTCAGCTGCGCCGCTATGCGAGCAGCCTTGATTTCGCTTTCCTGGTACCTGATGTGCAGAATGTGGAGGCGGCTGCCAAGGTCCGCTGCTGTCATTTCAGGGTTTTGAAGCTCACCGCGACCGAGCTGGTAACCGCCGCCAGCCGCCACAGCTTGTCGGACAGTCATTCCTGGTCTGAAGGGCTGAATCCCGGGAGAGGCAATGTCCCCGTCAATATAGACGGGTCGGTATTCCTCAATATCAACAATAATCTGATCTGGGTAAAAACCAGTCCAAGTCTCAGTGCCGTCGGCGGAACGTTGGGGAAGGGATTTTGGTTTTAAAACCTCGATTACCTCCTTGCGAACATCCTCTATTGTCTTCCCGAGAACCTTTAGGGGGCCTATGGCCGGCAAGACGATTACACCGCTTTGGTCGATCACAGCTCGCTTTTGCATCTCGGGATAGCCTATGACAGCGAAGCCGATCACGTCGCCGGTCTGCAGACGGTACTCGCCGACATTGTGCTCCTCTGCTAGGGCAAGGCCATTCGACAGATTCGCGTATGCGAACAACAAAAACATGCATGCGAGCGCAGCGCAACTGCCTGCCCGCATCCAGCGCACCGATCTATTCAACATTCGCGATCACCCCCAATGCTTGAGCATGACGTCGACGCAGACCTTTTTCACAACGCCATTCCTTTGAGGCGAATTTACGCTCTGAACAACGGCAACAAGGCAGACGATATTCCGAGATCGGAACACTCTGATCGTCATCCGGCTGGAAGAATACAACTATCCGGCGGGCCACCGCGATCGCGGCGATCATGGTTTTGCCATCATTCGCGATGCTCCTGGTCGTCGATCTGGCGCAGTCGTGGACCCGCAAACGCTATGGCTGACGTCACCATCGTGTCGCCGATCGGAAGCAACACCGCCGGCCAGCGACGTCGCGCGCTGCCTTATGCCAGTCGCGTTCTGGTGGCCTGAGCGGCATTGGCCGCCTGAGGCGCGGCCGCCATGTCCGCCGCTCCGCTAAACACGGAAGCTGTGCGGCGGACACACCAACGTCGAAGCCGTCCCATTTTGCTCAACTTGACGCAGACAGCTCGACTCAGCCTCTGCCTAAATTCCAGATCGCATGGCATGGCCAGTCCGTGTGGCAAGCCTCTCTTGGCCGCCGAACGGGAGTTGGTCGCCTGGAAGAGCAAGCGTCCTGGCACAGGTTGGGCTGTCTCTATTCGCACATGCTAATATATCGGTCGCTCTGACCCGTTCCGATATGTTATGATGGTCAATGCGCTGAGGCCTGGATAGCCAAGGAGCGCGTCACGCCAGCGGCTGCGAGTTGGACGGCGATGTCCTTTTTGCTTTTTTTGCGAGGCCTTATCATAGTACTGGTGGCATTCGCCATCAGTATATATTTGCTCACCGCCTCCCTCTGGGGCACGTTTGTCCAAACGTTAATTTGTGGGATCTTGATACAGATTGGGTACTTTGTTGCTGTCATGCTGCTAGTGTGGCGCTCGGTCTCCAAGGAATCGGTGACTCCGAAGTAACACATCGCGCGATGAGTCCGAAGGGAGCAACTGCCGAGCCACTTAGTAAGTGAGGCGGGGCCACTCTCCGCCCTTATAGGCTCTGGCTGCTAGAGCAGGACGATCAGCAAGATGACACCCCACACCACGAAACAAAATGTGACTGCAGCCTGTCTTATTCTGGCATTGGAGAGGCTTTCCGCGAGGCGCCAAATGCGCGCAGAACCCTTGCGGTGATTGTTATCGCGCGCCTGTGATCGACGAGGCATTCCTGTTTTCCTGCAGGACAGGCTCAACCGGAGCCCGGAATCCCTTGCTCAGATGTTTGCCATTTGGCAATACGACTCAATTTCTTCCTTGGAGCTTACGACATGCAGCGGAATTGCGGCAGTCGGAGCATGGGCCGCGTGAGGTTTCGTTTGTTGCATCGAGTTAGGAGTTGCGCCTTTGGCGAATAGCGGGCCGCCCCGAGCGGTGTGCCCTGTGCTCCGCGGGCGTCGAAACTGAATCTGCAGACATTTAGCCAGATGATGTGGTATGGTGTTTGTCACTAATGCGCTGCCAGTCTCATGCCACGGGTTTGAAGGCTTATGCTCCGCGAAGTTGAAAAGCACCCGGATTCTGCCTTCACATTCGGCGATCCTCAGTGGGGAACGATTGATCTCGAAACACTCGTGGCGGCAGCGCAACGGCAGTTGAGGTTCGTCCTTACATGCGCGCTCGCAGGACTTGTGCTGGGGCTGGCGTATCTTTGGGCCGAGGTGCCCTTGTACGAGTCGACCGCCAGAATCCTGATCGACAAGAACCAACCATCCGTCGTGACGAAGTTAACAGAGAGCGGAAGCTCCGCACAGCTTGACCCGATGATGCTGAGTCAGGTCGAATTGTTGCGTTCCGACCGCATCGGGCTAAAGGTCGTTGACAGCCTCGGTCTTGCTACCGATCGCGCTTTCTTGTCAGCGCCATATTCATTGCTCAACAGTCTCACAGGATCGCTCGCTCGGCGGCCATTCATCGGCAGTTCCGAAGCAAGCGGAGCGCCGGTGAAATCGAGTGCCGCGCGAGGATCCGATCCTCGATGGCAGGCATTTGGCATTCTGGCTAAGAATATAACGGTAGGTCGTGTCGGGGATTCTTACATTCTGCAAGTCCAATTTCGGTCGCCTAGCGCCGAAATGGCGCAAAAAATAGCCAGTAAGTATGCAGAAATCTATATCTCTGACCAAGTCGGAGCCAAAGACGAATCGATTATCCGAGCTCGCAGCGCACTGGCGGAAGAGCTCGAGACGGTGCGGAAGCGATCGGTTGATGCCGAGCTCGCAATCCACAGGTTCCGAACAGATAATATGCTGACCAAGGAAACGCTGGTTACCTTGCGCCAGCTCGAACTTGAGGCGTCCTCTCTCAAGTCGCAATATGAACAGGTCCTGCAGCAGTACCAAGCGAGCCTGCAGAACCTTTCGATGGCGTTGACGGAGGCGCGGACTATCTCGGAGGCACCATACCCCAGCAGTCCGAGTTCTCCGAACAGCAGTCTCACGTTGGCGTTCTGCGTCGTGCTCGCCGGCATGGTTGGCGCCGGTGTGGGCGGAATTCGGGAGTACCGTGAGCGCTTTTTCCGCACGACGGCTCAAGTGCGCGATGAGCTCGGACTTCAGACGCTCGGAATGATCCCTTTGCTGGACGGGAAGCCAATTCGCCGAAACAAGCACGATCGTGCTGCCGGAGAGCCGTCATTCATCGAGGTGGGGAACAGCGCTTTCAACTGGGTAGAGCAACATCCGCGCTCGGAATTCGCTGAAGCGATGCGAACGGTGAAAGTCGCTGTTGACGTCGAGTTACGAAGGAAGAGCACCAAGGCGCTCGGCATCGTTTCTTGCCTCCCGGGAGAAGGGAAGTCGCTGGTCGCTGCTAATTTAGCGATGGTTCTTGCTATGCAGCGTTGTAAGACGTTGTTAATCGACGCCGATATCCACAATCCTGGCTTGTCCCCTATGTTAGCCAACGGCTGGGAACGAGGCTTGGCCAACTTGTTGGCTGGAGAATTCAATCCGAGAGATTTGCTGGCCCATCAGTCATTGCCATTGAGGTTCCTGCCCGGCGTGAACCAGAGCCAACAAAAGCTCCCAAACACCGTGCAGCCTATCGAGAAAATGGGCGACTTTCTGCTCAAGGTGGGCCCTATGTTCAATTACGTCGTCGTTGATTTGCCCCCGTTGGCTCCAGTCGCGGACGTGAGGTCCTTTGTCCATCACCTCGACGGCCTTGTTCTGGTTGTTGAATGGGGTGTGACCGCTCGTACATTCGTGCGCGAAATCCTCAACAACAACCCGATCCTGGCGGATAAATGCATGGGCGTTCTGCTCAACAAGGTCGATATCAAAGCAATCAAGCGGTACCAAAAGTTCGGCAGTGCCGAATTTTACAGTGAACGTTATCATCAGTATTACCAGACCTAGCTGTGGAGCAGGCTTTGTTTTGTCTTGAGCAGATAGCCCAAGGGGGGCTTTGACGAACAAACTCCGTCCGGGCCTACCCGCGCGAGACGCAGGAGATGGTGTTCGTCGGCAAGGACCGGCGATACATCGTCGCTTCCTCCAGCCGGCGGGCTGCACGCGATTGGCCCGGCTATCCTGATCGCCAGTCCTTTGCCGGTCCTTACATTCCGCCTCCCAACACCGCCGTAGCGCGGACACGCAAAGCACCCTGCGAATAGGCCCGCAGCGTATCCTCTCGCGCCTGCATTCCAATCCTCCTGCAGAGCGTTTCATCGCCCGCCAGCACCAATGCTTGCGTCACCGCCATCTCCGCTGAGGAAACAGTAAGCTTAAGCATATTCTCTCCATGCTTGCCGTAATCCCGGATACCGCCGACGTCGGTCGCAATAATCGGAAGGCCGGCAAGCATCGCCTCGGCGACGACGATGCAGAACCCTTCCGTATCGGACAGGTTGATGAACACGTCACGATCACAGGCTAGCTCGGACCAGCGCGCGACATAGCCATGGAAATGCACGCGATCTGCAATGCCGAGCTCATCCGCCTTCCGCGAAAGCGCCTGCCGTTCCGGCCCGTCGCCGTACAGATCGAGGCTTGCAGAAACGCCGCGGTCTTGGAGCATTCGGACGGCCTCGATCAGCCGGTCAAAGTTCTTTAGCGCGATAAGCCGTCCGGCAGCAGCAAGGCGCAAGGGTGTGTGAAGCGCGTAATCGCACTTGTGGCTGGAAGCATCGTCGGCGCAAAACAAAGGCACGATATGCGAGCGGCGCCTGCGCGGCAGGAAGTATCCTTGCGTCTCCTCCAACGTGCTTTCGCAATCAGCCCAGATTTCGTCGACGCGCCAGGACAGGGCCTTGAGCACAGGGCCATAAATGCCTGCGGCGCGCCGGGAGCGGTAGCGGGTAGTGTGTTCGAATGAAACGCAGTGCAGCCGAGGAGCAAACATCGCAACAAGCCGTCCCAGGAGATTGGCCTGCTTGAGCGACAACGCAACCATATCCGGCCGCCACTCCCGGATGAGGCGCAACATTACAAAGAACGTGCCCACGAAGGTGCGCAAGGAAGGCTCCTCACTCTGCGACGTCAGGATAAGATTGTGCTCTCCGATCTTTGCGCCGATTTCATCGGCAAGAGCCCCGCGACCACGGCAAAAGGCGAGAATCTTCAGCTCGTGGCCGCTGAAAAATCCCGCTTGCAGCAAGGTGAGTAGCCCATGCTCGGCGCCACCGGGATCGAATCCGTTGATGAAGTAAAGAATTCGCATGTGAGAGTAAAGCACTCCGATTCTCTTGCACCTCGAACTGTCGCAACTAACCGCCCGATCTTGTGTGGAATTCTCCTGCGCTTGTGGTGAGGGCTCAGTGGTGGGGTCTGGAGACCTCTCAAGTTCTTACCCGCGTTAAGAGTGACTTGGCGACCGCGGAGAGCTCTGATTTCGCCTCCGTTATGGTCCTGCCGTCGCGGTACAGAATAATCGCTACGGAAGGATTGCAGGGCTGCCGCCTGAGATGCTCGAACTCTCGCCGTTCCGCCAGCATCATTAAGAGCCGTCAGCAAAGTCTTTGCGCAAGGCGCGGTAGAACAATAGTTTGGCTGCACGGCGCACCTGCGGATCTATGCCCCTCGGCAGGGCACAAAGAAAAAAGTAAACGTACACCCGCCATGACAATGGATCGTGCCGCATCGCGCGAATGAGCAAGCGCGCTCCGCGTTTCTTTTCGCCTTGAGCCACGCAATCATTGCCTGCCTTTGCGTACAAACGCGCGTTGCGCCGACGCCCGAGGTGCGTAAGTTCCGGCCGTCGCATGGCCCATTCTCGCGTGAGGCGTTCGGCTACCGGCAGAAGCGCGTCGAGCCTGCGGGTTATGTTCGAGCCATGGCGCCGTTTATAGACGAGTGCTTCGGCCACATGTTGAAATGTCCAACGCTCGGCTGCGCGCAAACAAAACTCTGTATCCTCTCCAGCCCTGAATGCCTCGTTGAATAACCCGATATCTTCGACCATCTCCCGCCGCATAACCATACTGGAAGGAACAATCGGCCCATCAAGCAGAAAATATGTCGGCAGCGTATCGCACTGGTCCGCGCGATAGCGGCGCACGGCGACGTGTAGAGCATCGGACAGATCCGGAGCGGAAAAATCGACAATATCGCCATAGACAAGACCTGCCTTGCAGCCATTGTCCAAGACGGCTAATTGACGCTCAAGCTTGTCCTCGGCCCAGAAATCATCGCCGTCGAGAATTGCAATAAGATCGCCGGCAGCATGTCTGATAGCAAGATTCCTCGCCGATGAAAGCCCGATACCCGCCGTCGTCAGGACATGTACACGCGGCTCCCTGCGACCCAGCGATGCAATCACTTCCGACGAGCCGTCCTTCGAGCCATCATTGACAATGATGATCTCTTTGATGTGGCTCGACGCGGTCTGATTAATCACACTTTCCACTGCCTGCACGATGAAGCGTTCTTCATTGTGGCATGTCATGATAACCGAAACACTCATCTCGTGTTTCCTGGCAAGGGGCTCGCGAGAAATCGAGGATGTCTCATGCCCCTGGGGTGGCTCCTCCGCATCCTCTGCAATGATAGGCAAAGCCCGTGCCGCGTCAATTCAGGCAGGAGCGAGACAAGACTCAGCGTAATGAAAGCTCGTGTGCCGGAGGCTTCTGTTCCAACGTAAAAGGCGCAAGGAACAAGGAGCACGAGGGGCAGAAGCCGTGCCTGGACCGCTCCGATCAATCTGTGAGAAAGCGCCCAGCTTAGAGTACGGCTTAAGCGAAACCATGCAGCAATCCATATGAGAACATAGAGGCTGAGCCCAATGATGCCATTCTCTGTGAGGATACGTTGAAACTCGCCATGTATCCCAAGCCGCAACTCGTCAGGAAGTCCGCTGAAATCCGTCTCGACAATATTCCTGAATTGGTTCGTACCTACGCCCATCAGTGGATGTTCGGAGATGAGTTGTCTGGACAGAGTGAAAGCAAACGCGCGCTGGACATTGCTCGGGGTGTCTCCGGGGGCATATTTCCCCGTCGCGGTCAGATATTCGTATTGCCCCATGCTCAGCGGATTGAGAATGGTCTGCATTTGCTTCTCGACATAGGCGTTATTGATCGTGGTTGACAGCACGAACAGTGCCACGAAGCAAGCGGCGATCGCTGGCACCATCGCAGCGAGCCGTCCGCGCATCAGAAGCGCGGCGGTCAGAAAGAGATAGATCAAAAACGCCTTGCGTTCCCCAGATAGCACGAGCAGGGGGAGTATCCCCGCCCATACAAACCAAAGAGTGCGCCGCTTGCCCCGGTTGACGAAGAGGAGGAGCCCTGCGAGCGCAATTGGAAGGAAGGTGAACGCGAGCCTCGGATCGAACAGATGCTTCCAACCGACCAAGTAGCCATGGGCGACATGCCAGGTGATCGTATAGGCGAGGATCAGCACCATGCCGAAAAGCAAGATGTTGACGGCCTTGTGCGTGTCGACCCGGCTGGCCTCCTGTGCCAAGGCGAACGCAAAGGCGCCCACAGCGGACGTCTGCAACAGCTCGCGCAGGCCATTCTCTGCGTCCACGCTGAAGGCCGAGACCATGTGCCAGCCCAAGAAGGGCAGGATCAGTAGAAAACCGGCTGAAAAAGCCAACCTTCGCCAACGCCCCGTTGTCAGGCCAAAAAAGAGCATCAGCAATGCGATCAGCTCGAACGGACGCAGCAATACAAGACCCGTCTCGAGCCTGAGTGGCAGGAAGAGGCTCAGTACCGCGAATGTGAGAAGATAACGCATCACAGCTCTCTCGCTGGGCGCGATCTTCTTTAGCATGTTCTCTTCCCCGAAAACAGAACTTATTGGATGTATCAATGCCAGCCCGCGGAGAAACACTTCACCCTGCTCCAGCCGACGACCTCATCGTTCCGCCCGCTGTGGCATCGCATATCGAAGAGGTTTCCGCCTGTTGGGAAACTCACCCTCCTCGGCTGTGGGGAGGCTTACTGATGGCAGAGCTCGTCAGCGGTCCGACGAGAGTGATGACCCATCCTGGCGTCGCGCATCGATGCGTTCTAGTCGACGGTCTCGCTCTCCGGGGTCCATGCTTCTGGCTGGTCGAGCACAGAGACCGCGCGAACTTGGCAGCGAATCTTATGCCCGACATCCCGCGAGCTGAGCTCATAGCTTGTGCCGGTTTCGCCCACGATCGGAACGCCGTCACGATACCATAGATACTCTATTTGCGACGCAATAACGTTCGGTACGACGGTCAGCGCCTGGCCCGGTGAGGTCTGGCCCGAGAAGGCCGGCAATGCGCTGAAGGCCGTCGGGACCCTGGCCAGATCCGTTTCCGTCTGCCGGACCCTTATATAGTCAATCACCATGTCATACGTCTGCGACGGGTTCGGTTGAGCGCGACCCTTTTTTTCATCGTAGGCGAAATCCACAATGATATATTTTTTTGCTGCGAGTTCCGGTGTCGTCGGAACGCGCGCCACTTCATAGCCGTCGATCACGAAATAAGTATAATCATCTTCGATCTGCGCATACCAAGTATGAAATTCGCCATCATATACGTCGATCGTGCTGGGAAAACCACTTGATGGATCGACTGGATAGCCGGCGATTTTCCGGTGCACGCTACGTGGCGTGATTTGTGGATCTGCATAACCGAGTCTGGGTTTGTGCACGTGCTGGCTGATGTTGATATAGGCCCCATTGAGACCGTCATATTCCCAAAAGTCCGTCTCAAGACGATTGCGCGTCCGCCAGAATAGATGCTCCTTCCCATACGCCCAGAAAGCAGGAAAAAATCCCGGGCGGGGCGCGAGTATCTTCGGCAGTCTGGCGCGGATCTCAAAGATCCCCTTTCCCCAACACCGCCCCTGGCCATTGTTGTTCACGGAAGCGAACGCACCTGTTCTCCAACGCCGTTTATGCAAGAGCCGGAGTGCCAGCGTGTGGCTGGTGGCATCGTGCACATAGGAGGAGGGCGACGCCGAGATCGGCGGCGTAGCGGCGTCAACACCAACGGTCGTCAGATGGGTCGGCGCATACCAGATGCTGCTTTGCGCGCCTTTGGAATAATCGACAACCGAGGTGGATTCGAAGTCGTCAAAAAAAACCGTTGTGTAACCGCGGATCGGCGCCGCCGCCTCACCACGATGACCATATCGCCGCTCATCGCCGACGGCTGCCCAGGACGCCCACGAGGCTGAATCGAACGCATAACGTGCCGGTTTGTCGTTCGCATCCATAGCTGAAGGAGGGCTCTGGCGATAGGGATGAACGTCGGGCAGAGCGGATTGCCGGCCGATGCGCCACATGCCCCATCCCATTAGCCTGTCGATCTGGGAGTCAGTTAGTTCGCTTTGCCCGATGATGACGCAATCGATCGCGACATCAGCCCTCATCGGATTGTTCACATCGCCCATGAAGCTCTGCGATTTCATCCGGTTGGGTGTCAATGCATAAACCGTCTGGCCGGCCGTCTTGATCCCATTCACCACAGCCTGCATCACGAACCCGCGGCGGTACCCGACCATGACATTCCATTCGTCAAAATCGGTCGAGCACTGCCCTTCCTCGCTCTTGAGCTTGCCGTCATGGAGCCGCGAAACGAATGTGCCGGCCGAGGGCTTGAAACAGACCTGGGGTTGGCGATGCACCGGGCCACCCTCCGCGCCATTGACGCAAACAACGGAAACGTTTTCCGCGTCGGCATTGATCGCCGAATTGCACCGGGCGATCACGAGCCACCAGCGGTGAAGGTAAGGCGCATCGCTATCGGCGGACCAGGTCAACGCCTGTTTCGTACCCTGTTTGAAATGGACTCCGCCGTTATTCGGAAGCTTTGTCGGGCGCAGGGAGGGCTCGGCCTGCATCGCAGCCACCGGCTTCACGCCGCCCGATTGCCACGAGGAGACTTCGCCTTCGGCCAGATCCTCCTGAAACCAGGATTTCACAACCATTTCCGGGAACAGACCAGGATGCCAGGAGTGAGTTTTCGGCTGCGAGCCTTGCGCCGGACCGGCGGCGCGAGCATCCCGTCCTGGGCGACCGGCGGCCGCCAGCACAAGGGCGGCGCATGCGGCCCGTGCCAGGTCCCGGCGAGAAAGGCGATTGGTCATTGTCGTGTGGCGATAATTGCTGGTTTCGGGATGAGACTCCGCATGGACACCCGTTACTTACTATCGCGCTTCTCCTCACAAGCTCCGCAGCATATCATAGGTTTCAGTTTAGCCTTTCAACGACAGCCAGGGAAGTGGGTCGCGCCTGATGCGATAACGGAGAAAGCAGATGCAGACCGCTGACAGGATCGGTGCTTCGCCTCCCACCAGGCCGGGCAAAGCTCTTCCGCCCAATGCGCTTCTATTGAATTGCTTTGGCCGAGGTGGGTCAAACATTGTCTGGAACATCATCGGCAGCTCGCCGGATGTGTTGATGCCATACCGCGAATGGCATGAGGGAGTGTTCGGACGCTTCTACAAGCTGCGCAAGGCTGCGTGCCATATTGGCGGGGCCGTCAACTGGGCATCTGTTCCCGTCTTTTGGCGTCATATGCGCGCAGCGACTGCCGAGACCGTCCGCCCCGGGGAGCGCAACGAAAAGTCCCAAGCACGCTACGTCGTTTTGAAGGTGATGGATTACTACATTGCATTCGACGACGCGATTGCGCGCGGCTTTATGGAAGCGCGGAACCTTGTGCTTACGCGGCATCCATTACCGATGTGCGAAGGGCTGATACGCAGCGGTCTCAGCGAGGCGCACGCGATCAAATGGTACAATGATGTGACTAGCCTGATGTTCAAAGCCTCGAGGAAGCGTGATGCGCTATCGCTTCGATTCGAGGACTTGATCCAATCACCGGATACCTTTGTTAAAAGCCTTTACGACGCGCTCGGCATAACAGCAGCGGAGGACGGAAGGATCCGGTTTAAGGTCAAATCATTTGGGACGGAGCGGACGACGAACACAAACGCCGCAACTGGCGAAAAGCTGCGGATAAGCTTGGATGAAGCACCCGATCACATCGTACTAGACGTCAACACCCGAGCGGTTGCCCGCCTCGATCATTCAGCACGACAGCGGATTTGGGAAGGCACCCGCGCAACTGCAGAATTGTTCGATTATGGAGGTGACAATTTCTGACTTTGTGCGGTTAGCGGCGTTTACCGCCTGGCCCCGAACAGGCACGGGTAGGTATAGACAAGTTTCACGGTACCTATACCCCAGTGCGTAGCGCCCGCTCCACCGCCTCAAGGCCGCCGACTATGTCTCCAATCCCCGTATTTATATGATTTGATTGCGGACCCTAAGTCGTCGGATGGGCAGTCGGAGAGGCGCCGAGTGTGCAGGTACCGTGGGCTATACAAATCTAATCCATTTCGTTTTCTTGGATGTTAGGGTTTGCAAGACTTCCGCACCATGTTTTCCGAAGAGTAGCGACGCTCTCAGATAGACAGCGACAACGGACAATGTACCTATAACGAGAAGCCCGGTCGCGAGCACAAGATAGTCGGGCGATCCGGCAAGCAGCATTTTGACCGCCGAGCCGGTGGCGAACACCACGGCGGCGAATGCGACAGGCGGCACATGGACGAGCGCGAAATCCAGAGCTGATAATCCCGTTATCCGACACGTCATCGCCGCATAAAGGAAGAAACTCGTCGCAATGGCGCCGGACACTGAAAAGGCCACTGCGTTCACGCCGTAGGGCGCCGAGAAGAACGCGAATGAAGCGACAAGGGCCATATAAATGATCTGCATGGAGGCCGTTCGGTAACTTTGGCCCGTCGCAAGCGTCACGGCTCCGCACACTCTGTAACCAACGCGGAAATAAATTACTGCAGAGAATATGATAACGGGAACGACGGCATCCGTCCATTTTTGGCCGAGGATTGTCAGAACAATCTCTTTGGCGAAACAGCATAGAAACGCGCTAGTGGGTAGAGCAAGCGCTGCCGTCAAAGCATACCCCTTGAGCTGAGCGCTGCATAGCCTGGCCTTGTCGTGATGAACCTTCGACAGGAGCGGGAAAATCACGCTCTTGTTCAGATTGCCGAACAGATTTGCTGGCATGGCAATCAGATAATACGCTCGCGAGTAAATGCCCAGCTCTGCAATGCCGATCAACCGCGCGACAATAACATTATCGATATATTTTGCGGTGACGGCTGATATACCAGCCAGCGAATAGCCTAGGCTCTGTCTGCGGATATCGCGATAGGACTGCATGTCGAAACTTGGCCTCACGAGATAATCCCTGGCGATGAAGAAATAGATGCTGGCCAGGATCAATGCCTCGGCCATATACGCGACCACCAAGGCCCAGTAACTGAGTCCAAAATAGGCAAGCGGAATGGCTAGGCCGACATGGGAAGCAATCCAAGCGACCAGACTCGCTATGGAGGATATTTTGAATTTCAGGTGCCGCGACAAAATTGCCTCGGCGGTCAGATTGAACGCGTTCGCGACCATCATCACCGCAAGGAGGCGCGAAATGAGGACCAATTCCGGCACATGAAGAAAATCGGCAATCTGTGGTGCAAACACCCATTGAAGCATGCCGAGAATGGCAGCGATTATCACGGACAAGGAAACTACGGTTCCGATATGGCGCTCGTCGACGTCCCGTCGCTGGACGAGGACTTGCGACATGCCGAGATTGGCAATGTTATTGCCCACGGCTGCGATGATCAGCGCAGCGCCGGCAACGCCGTACTCTTGGGGGGAAAGCAGGCGCGCGAGAACGGCCGTGACCAGGACATTCAAAAAGGTTCGGGCCAGCAATGTGGCACCCGACCACGAGAGGCCGTTGGCTGCCCTTCGCGTCAGGTTTTTATGTCCAGTTACCTCGTCCAAGTTGACCTGCTCCGGGTCTGTCCAATTGGACTGCCACGCTTCAGTGCATGCAAGCGTGCTCCAACCTCATGAGCTATTTTCTCGCCCACGCTTCGCGGGTGGATTCCTCAGGCGTCCAATCACCGTTTCGCTTCATCAACCTAAGTCATTATGCCAGCGGATAGGCACCCCAGCATAAGTACCGCGCCGTCACGGTCGCACTGGTTGACTGGAACCGCCTTGTTACATCCAGCCGCAATCTCTTCAGCGACGCCCCTCATTTTTGCGGAAATAGCCATTTGCTCTTCGAGGCCAGCGCAGCTTCCGATAGAGTGCACGTAGACGCGCCTTAGGTGTTACATATTCTGAAGGAGCAACGCGTTTGAGACCTACGCTCTCGCAGAGCGTATCCAGAGATCGATCTGTAAATGCATTGATATGTCCGAGCGGGTACAGTTCATTTTTTTCTATCTTCCAGCCCGATGTTATCTGCGGCGCAACCAATTCGCCAAAGGGAACGGATATCTTTATAATGCCAGAAGGCTTCAAGATTCGAGCCAGCTGTCTTACGGATTCGCGTGGCTCAGACACATGCTCCAGCACCTGATTCATATGTATGAAGTCGAACCTCTCATTTTCCACTTCACTCGGATCAATGGTCTGAATGCCATGCGCGGCCGCGAATGATTTGCGCCGCGCTGACAACTCGGCCCCGACAACATCATAGCCAAGGGCGCGCGCTGCGATGGCCCAGTGGCCCCACCCCATCCCAAAATCCAAGACCTTTATGTGGCGTGCCACTGGAGGAATGTACAACAATTCCTCGATCATCCCAGCAGACCGCAGCAGGTTATTGAAATAGCTTCGGCCCGCGCGTTCCCTCTTGGCCAGAGAAACAGATTCGTCACTAACGTCGTCATAGAGAAATTCCATGCCTTTGCTATCCAGAATTTCTCTCTGAAAATACAGGATACAAGCGCGGCATTGCGCAATCGTGTATCGCGCACCATTAAGGTTTTTGTCGGAGATCCGCCCACGAAAGCATTCGTGCACGAACCTACGAACATCCGTTTGGGAAAAGGGGGAGTCGTATAGTATGGCTATGTTTGTACTGCCGCATCCAGGACACCTTTCCCTAGTTACGAATCTCAATCTTTCGTGCGAGTCGACCGTCATGGCTGCTTACTTGGCCTCTTTGCTGCGTTGTAGGCGCTCAAAGCGAGCGACAAGGCGGTTACCGCAACGATGCTAGCAATAGCTGGTCCGCCGGCACTGCTACGCCAGCCACAGGCCGAGCGGCGGGATGGTAATGGCATTTTATCGCCCGCTATTGCCCGTCTCTTTTCGGGTGAGAGCCCCCGGATAAGGCTAGCAAACCGCCTTGCCTGCTTCATAACTGAATCGCGGAAAGGGGCCGCGCATAGCTCCACGCTGCTTAAAAATGTGGCTATCGGGCAACCGGCTGCTTCAAAAGCGCTGCATGCGTTCACGAGCGGCACGATGTTTGCCGCTTGGCCGGCGATTGCCGGAAGCGCAAAAACCAGTTTCAGCGGATGCATCTCGTTTAGCGCCTCTCTCCGGCATCAATAGTCGTCATTGCGTAGGCCGGCTTCGGGGTTGCTCCTGAATAACCTATCACCTTACGATCTGGGTGGCAGCGTCCACAAGAGTGGCATACAACCTCATCTGCCGTGTTGCGACGCTTTCCATGCTGAATCTTGCATTGACTGTTTGTACTGCACGCCGCGCCATCTCATCGCGCTCGGCTTCCGATAGGCCGAGCGTGCGAAGAAGAAGTCCGCAATACTCCGCATGCGAGCGAGCCAAGAAGCCGCTGCGCTCATGCTCGACAACGTCGGACGCACCGCTGACATCGGTGATGATCGGGACCACGCCGCAACTCATGGCCTCGAGCAGTGCGTTTGACATGCCTTCCGTAACCGAAGTGGAAAGATAGAAATCAGCCTCCCACAGAAAGGGAAAGACATCTTCGACCGCGCCGGCGAAAGTGACCCTGCTGGAAAGGCCCAACCGGGCCGCCTGCTCCTCGAGGGTGGCGCGGCACTGGCCATCGCCCAGGATGGTGAGTTGCGCCTTTGCTTCGGCGGGAAGTGCCGCGAACGCATCGATCATTTGCTCGATGCATTTTTCCGGATCGAGACGGCCAAGGCAGATAAAGCGTCGGCTGCCATCGGCGCTCGGCTCGCGGCGCGGCTTGCGGGGCAGATCGATCCCATTCGGAATCATATGAATGCGATCCGCGCCGATGCCATGTCTCTTCAGATCGCCAGCGATTTGGCGGCTATTGGCGATGAAGGCCGTGATGTGACGTTTAATCAAGGCGGACGCCCAGCGACCGATGATTTTCTTTTCGCGCACAGCGTCGAGATCGAAACACCGTCCGCCCCGGCCCAATTTTGCGAGAACCGGTTTGCGCAGGAGGGCTCCTGCCAATGCCGCCGGAACAGCGTGAAGTCGGGCATGGATGATATGTACGACATCGAATTCGTCGCGACGGCGCAGCATCCAGATCACAACCTGGACACACCACGACAGGAACGACAGCATATGCCGCCCACCCAAATACGGAGCCGCGCGCAAACGAAGGCGATGGATAGGCACCCCGTCGATGGCGGACCGTTTCGGGGTCAGGTGCGACAGTCTGGGTGCCAGAATAGTTGCGGAAACGCCGCTTTCAACCAGCACCCGAGCAAATCGCCGCGCCTGTTGTTCGCCGCCGCCATATGACTCAGGAAAATAGGTTGGGAGCACGAGCAGAATACGTATGCTGGGAAGAGCTTCGGCTCGCGGAGTCTTCATCGGATAAGCGGAGGCAACTTCTGCTGCAATCATGTCAATCCGCCGGATAGCGTTCCTGGAGCCAAGGCGGCCACCAAATTTACAACCCGTCTCATGCGCAAAAAAAGAAGATGCTCTTTGGCATCTCACTGCCTCTCAGCGCATCAATCCCCTTGTCGTCCAGGCCGACGCACTCCACCTCATTCCCGAAATCGGCAAAGGATGCACCGCTAACCAATCCGGCAAGCTGCCCGATCACCGTCAAACGCATAGGCCGCACCCGATCATCGCGGAAGCGCCACATTTCGGACAGGAGGTGTTGTTGACACTCCCTTGCTTGCCCGATGCTGATCAAGAGCCTCGCGGTAAATGGCACCAATGCGCTTGCCCATCAGCTTGACGTCCCAGTTCGAAAGGTCCGTCGCCGTGGCACCTTGGGCAAGGCAAGCCAGTCTTTCACGATCCTCCAGGAGGGCGGCAATGGCGTCGGCCATGGCTGCCAAATCGTCCGCGGGTGTAATCACACCGTTGATACCAGGGCGGAGCACTTCGCGAAGACCTGGCAGATCGCAAGCGACGCAGGGTTTTCCGCCGGCGAGATATTGCATGACCACGCGGGGCAATCCCTCCCGCATGGAACAGAGCAGGCAGAGATCCGCGAGAGCGATCAGCCGCTCGGGGTCGTCCCGATAACCGGTAAAGACCACTTGGCGCTCGAGCCCAAGCCACTTGGCGCGCGATTCGACAATCGAGTGAAGGGGCCCGTCGCCCGCGAGCACAAGCACCGCGTCGGGTAAGCCGACGGCGACTTTCTTGAAAACGTCCAGAAATTCCGCGTGTCGCTTGCGTGGCTCGAATGCCGCGATCATCAAGAGCACAGGCGGGCGCGGCGCGCCCGGCGTCAAGCGCAACAAATCGCGCCAATCGTCGGGCGGACCGGCGTTGCGAAAACGATCGAGATCGAATCCGGAACGGACGACATGATGTTTGTCTGGATGTCCCACTCCTGCGCTCAAGCACAAGTCACGAATGCCCTCGCTCACGCTGATGAACGCACTGGTGACTGGCGCTGCCAGCCTTTCCAAGGCGAGATAGGCAAACCGCTCGGCGACGCCGACATTGACAAAAGGCACGATATGCACGCCATGAACGATCGCTGGAACTCCCGCCCCCCATGCTGCGAAACGCCCGAGAATGCCTGCCTTGCTGGTGTGCGTATGCACGATGTCGGCATTCAAGGCGCGGAACCTCCGGGTGAGCGCCAACAATGCCCTCATGTCGGAGACAGGCGAAATGGACCGTGTCAGGCCCGGGACGCCAATGAGTTCCACCCGCGGGTCCACTTTAGCTATGATTTCCGGCTGGACCGTCTCGCCATGTAGCAGGACAACATCATGCCCCCCTTGCGCGGCCCAATTGCAGGAATGGACAGTATTCTCATCAGCACCGCCATTGATGAGACGGGTGATGACATGAGCGATACGCAGTCGACGCCCCAAGTCAATCTTGCCTTCCGCGTCCTGTGCTTTCATATCGCCGCACCGATCGCGCTGAAGTTATCCGTTGGGTGCGTCCCCACGCCCAGCCGCGCTTTTGGTCCATATGTCCCGATATCGGTGCTACTGCATTGGAGTAACATGCCACGCCTCGGTGGGTGCATGCCGTATGGAGATGAACCCCGAAACCTAAGTGTCCTGGGCCATGACACATGCAGTCCGTAAGGAGGGTTATTCCAACGGCTTCCTGTCGATCAAATCTAACTTGTTGGATTTAAACGTCTCAGAGAACTGCCGCTGTTACCCCGGGCACAGCGGAGTGATTATTTTGTGGTATACCTTGTACCAATACTTCTGCCTCAGTAGTGGAGGCAACGCTTAAGGAGCCTATGGGAGGGGCCGGACCCGCAGCTTGCGGATTTTTCGCGTGCTTCACGTTACTTGTTGTCGATGTGCGGCGGCAACTGGTTGAGGCGCGCGAGCGGGCGATCGATCAAGACATTATCCCTTCCCCGAGAAGCCAGCTTGGTTCGATCGCTCCGCAAGTGCCAGCGGAGACTTACTCCTCGGTTACAAACGAGACCACCTCATCAATCGGCCTGCGCGGCGACCTGGCAAATCTGATGGCAGTAGCTGCCATAGGGCCAAGGGCGACGCATGCAATCAATCTCTCGCCTGCTCGAATTCGACCTACGTCACGAATTTGCCGTTCAACTCGACTATCGACCGCAAGATTGAGCGGGCAAGCCACGAGCCGAAGTGCCTCCGCGGCCAACAGGAAATGCATTAGGAACAGCGCACCATCGACATAAATCTGGTTTCGTTGATTGCTTCCTCGCCAGGCCCGTGTGTCTGACGTGACAATGGCCAGGTTTGATATGGACTGTGAAAAGCCTCGCGCCCCGCCCTGCAGGGCGAGTATCTGATCGATTTGATGACGGCCCTGGTAGAGGTATACTCTTGTCGCCTGCCTGTTGCATTGGGATGGCGCACCCTGCGCCAAGCGTACCAACTCCAGCAATGTGGTGCGATCTATTAATTGTTCGTCAAAGTATCTAACCGAGCGACGACACTGAAGTCCTTCCAGGAGTGTGAGGGCTGGCCCCCCAATTGGCAGAACGGCGCTTTGAACCCCGCCGGTCAAGGCGACTCCATCAAGCCCATTGAAACGTTCGACGAATCGACGAACTTTCTCAACAAAGGGCTGCTCAGGTTCCCCTGGTGGATGAAGGTCAACATAGGCGCGAAGTGCGCCGACTGCCATTTCAAGAGGAAACGCCCCTAGCGAGGTGTCGTAGGAGGACACCTCATTCATAAGTCGCTTGATTTTTTCCTGGCCAAACCCGGGCCTCCTGTCCTTTAGAGAAAGGCCCTTCTCAATCGAGTGAGCGTCCACGATTATTCGGTAATATAGCCGCTCTTTCTTTGGAACCAGCAGCGAATCCCCGTTGTAACGTAGGTAATTTCCAACGTCGTATACGTAGGAGATGATTACCTTCGCTTGAGTATACAGAAGAATTTGCAGCTTTCGGAGCATTTTTCTAACATCTTGATTTGTTATTTTACTTGGCCGCAGGCAGGGCCCTGTCCAAAAACGTACGGCCAATCTCAGCTAGTTCCCGGAACCGGTTGTCTATCTTCATGTAGTCGTGAACAAGTTTTCCGAGATTTTCGCACATGTCCAGCAAATGGTCCCTGGCACCCTTGCGGTGAATACATACGTACTGAGAGGGAATGCCCATCAGCGTCATCAAAGCTTCATTCTTAGTGGGAAAGCCGATGGCGGGTCGCCGGCTGTCCAGGCAAATTAACGGGCACCGGTTCCGAAGAGCAAATAGTGCCCCATGCATACGCTCTGACAAGCAGTAGGAGAATTGTGATGCCAGATTTGCCCACTCGAGGGGATCAATCGGCTTTTCGGTGAGATCGATGTCTGCGAGGTGATTGCGATCCGAGACCGATACAATCTGGACGCCGCGCGCCCGCAGAGAGGTCGTGGCCTCTGCATAGAGCTCGTGCTGGCCGGCTATCACCAACGCCCGCGGCCGATTGAAATCCACGCCCCAGGAAGCCAGCTTTACGCGCAGGCTTTCATGAGTGGCATTCGACGTTAGATCGTGAGTGACTGTCGGGTCTGGGGTCAATGTCACACGATCCGCGAGGCTTGGATCTGCCCAGAGGACCAACTCACGTGTCCGCTCGTCCCGCACGCCGATCGCGACAAATTCGTTCAGGCATTTGGCCATCAAGTATCGATTGCGGCGCGGCATTTCGGTCCATTTGGTGCTGCTGCCAGTGCTCGCCGCATATGCTATCTTCGAGCACGCCACTTCTGGCCAGTAGACATTGGGAAATGGGGGACATAGTGGGTTGGTCTGACGCTTGATCAGCCCACCGAGACGGGAGACGTAGTCGACCTTCCAAACCTCATCGCTACCCACCACAACCGCATCATAGCGGTCGCTTACGTAGCGAAACGTTGGTGATCTATCCTCCGAGTAGAACCTCTTGGGGCTGAGCAGCAGTCCATCGGCGAAGGCGGCAAGCGTTCGCTGGCGTGCGTTTGTCGCCGGCCCATAGCCAGTCTCCAGTCGTCTTGGATAGCGGTGGTCCACGATCTCCGCCGGCGAGCCGGGACGCAGGTCCGAAATGCAGCGTTGGAGGGCGAGGCTCTGAAGCTGCGCCCCCTCGTTGTAACCGGTGTGCAAAGTTAGTGTGCCAATCAACATTTAGCAGGTCCATTGCTATCAACGACATGTTATCTCGTCAAGTAAAGTATCACACCAGCACGCAGGCAACAATTGCCTCCTCGGCCGAATTGTATTTAACGAGCTTCAAGGAATAGAGGCTGTTTTCAGAGCGTTTGACTTTAACCTACCTTCCGAGACCGAGGTGGAAAGATAGAATTCAGCTCCCACAGGAATGGAAAGACATTTTCAACCGAGCCAGCGAAAGTGACCCTGCTGGAAAGGGCGAACCGGGCCGCCCGTTCCTCGAGAGTGGCGCGGCATTGGCCATTCGCCCAGGATGGTGAGTTGCGCCTTTGCCTCGGCGGGAAGTGCCGCGAACTCGTCGATCACGTGCCCGAGCGTTCCGGACTAAGATGGCCAAGGCAGATAGAGCGTCGACTGCCATCGGCGTTCGGCTCGCGGCGCGGATTGCGGGGCAGATCGATCCCATTCGGAATCGGCTTTCAATCGGTCAGACTTAGCTTGTTGGATTTAAGCGACTTAGAGACGGGGTCGCTGTTACCCCGGGCACAGCGGAGCGATTTTATCGTGATAAACTTATGTACTGGAACTTCTGCATTGCGCGGAACCGGACTCGTTCAAAGA
This sequence comes from Mesorhizobium sp. WSM4816, assembly GCF_055811535.1. Taxonomy (NCBI): domain Bacteria; kingdom Pseudomonadati; phylum Pseudomonadota; class Alphaproteobacteria; order Hyphomicrobiales; family Phyllobacteriaceae; genus Mesorhizobium; species Mesorhizobium sp. WSM4816. The sequence goes on from NZ_JBVVQR010000001.1 coordinate 144,256, forward strand.
AGTCAAGGCAACGCTCTAAGGACCGGGCGCTTACCCGTCAGGAGATGGGAGGAGGGGGACTAGCAGCTTGCGGATCTTTCGCGTGCCCCAAAGCTACTTCTTGTCGATGTCCGCCGGCAGCTGGTTGAGGCGCGCCAGCGTGCATTGGATCAAGACATTGTCTCTTCCCTGGTCGGCGGATCCTACGGGGACTGAGTCGAGAAGCATCCTGGCTTGGTTTGCCATAGCCGGCGAGCTGGCCCTCTTCATCGCGCTGGTCTATCTCCTCAGGCTCGAGACCACTGCGCTTGTCCGCGTCCTGCTCGTTGCCCTCGCCGGCTGGTGCGTGCACTACTTCCTGCCACAGCGTTACCGGCTGCCGTTTTTCGTGATGCTCTCGTTCGCGGCTATCGCCGCAGTTTTCGCGAACCTTGGACCCAACTGGCACCATTGGAGATTTGAGGGCCTCATCGATGCCGCCTGGATCGTCGCCATTGGGCTCGTACTGATCGGAATTGTCCACCTGCCGATCGCTTTTGGATGGAGAGTGCTGGCGCTGGTTGGCGCCGGCTGCGGGCTCGCCGCCGCACGAATGGACTGGATTGCGACCCCGTGGACGCGCGCCGTCTGGCCCGTGCTCGCTTCAATTTTCATGTTCCGTCTCATTGTCTATGCGTACGAAATGCGGCGTGACCAGAGGATGGCGACGGTTTCGGAACGTCTCGCGTATTTTTTCATGTTGCCGAACGTGTGCTTCCCGCTCTTTCCGGTCGTAGATTTTAGGACTTTCCGTAGCAGCTACTACAATGCTGACCGGCACTACATCTATCAAACGGGCATTCAGTGGATGTTCCGCGGCGCTGTCCATTTGATATGCTACCGTATCGTGTACCAGCGGTTTGTGATCGATGCTGCGGACGTACACAATCAGATTGAGCTTTTGCAATTCATCATATGGCCATTTTTACTTTACCTGAAGGTTTCAGGAACTTTTCACATAATCACCGGAATTTTGCATTTATTTGGATTTAACCTTCCAGAAACCCACAATCTGTACTTTCTTTCCTCAAGTTTCACAGATTTCTGGCGTCGAATAAATATATACTGGAAGGACTTCATAATGAAAATTGTATACTATCCATTGTATTTTCGTTTTCGACGCTGGGGAGAGAGCGTAGCGCTGGTCAGCGCGACCCTCCTCGCGTTCCTCGCGACTTGGCTGCTGCACAACTATCAGTGGTTCTGGCTACGTGGCACCTGGGTATTCACCTGGAACGACTTCCTCTTCTGGATGATCCTGGCCGTACTTGTGACGATAAACGCCCACTATGAAATGCGGCACGGTCGCACGCGGCGCCTGCGTGGGGGGGCACTAAGCTGGAACGGTGCGCTGCAGACTGCGAGCCGGACCATTGGCGTATTCGTCGTCATCTGCCTCCTTTGGTCGTTTTGGAGCGCGAGCTCGATCCCGCAATGGTTCTCGGTCTTCGACACTGTGGGCGTGGTAGGCCCTGGCAAAACGACGCCCGCCCTCGTACTGGTCGCGGTGGCAGCTATCATTGGCATTCCTGCCCTTGCGCTCGCACGCGGCGGCGCCGATCGCCGGTACAGTTTCCGACGGTCGGTTGCGTCGGTCGGTGTATGCGGGTTGATCGCGGTTTGCATCTCGCTCCCCGTGGTTCACGATCGCCTCGGGGAGACGGTCAGTACCGCAATGGCCGATATTAGAGTGCCGAACCTCAATAGCCGCGACAACGCGAACCTGGAGCGCGGCTACTACGAGAACCTCGTCAATGTCGGTGCATTTAACCCGGAACTCTGGATTGTCTATGGCCAACGACGACACGACGGTTGGGACAATTTGGACAAGACGCCGCTGAGCGAGCTCACGGGTGCGCTTCCTACGACCTATCTGCGACCACTCTCCCAAGCAGACTTTAAGGGAACGCGGGTCCACATCAACCGCTGGGGCATGCGAGATCAGGACTACGAAAAGATTCCTACTCCCGGCACCCCACGGATCGCAGTCGTCGGCTCTTCGCATGTCTTCGGCGAGGGCGTCGCGGATGACGAGACTTTCGAGGGCCTGTTGGAGCGGCGGCTGAATGCGCAGGCAGCCGACAGCGGGTATCGACACTACGAGGTGCTGAACTTTGCCGTTGGGGGTTATCTTCCTCTGGACATTCTGGCCATCATCGAGGATCGAGTGCTCGCATTCAAACCAAAGTACATCTTTTACTTCGAGCACAGCGCGCTTGTTCCACGAACGCTAAAGCGTCTCGGGAAAGCAATCCAGAATGGCTCCGCATATCGCTACGATTTCGTGCGCGACATTGTACGCGAGAGCGGGATCGATCCCCGTGCCGACCACGAGGTACTTCAAAGAAAGCTCACACCCTACGGAGACAGGCTTCTGCGTGCGATCTATTCTCGAATCGTGGAAGCTGCGAAGCGAGAAGGGGTCGGGGTCTTTTGGATCTATCTACCCAGACCAGACGAGAGGACCAGTACCGAGCTGGAGAAGCGCCTCGCTGCCGAGGCTGGCTTTAACGTTCTCGATCTTTCCGGTGTGTATGACGGGCATGACTGGCGGACGCTTCTTGTAGCACCTTGGGACGATCACCCAAACGCCGCCGGCCATCGGCTCGTCGCCGACAAGCTTTACGAAGTGCTGCAGCAACACCAGGATTTAGTTCCCCTGAACCTTGCGGTTGCTCCACAAGAGGAGGAACAATGAACGCGATTCAGATCAGGACGATGGCCAGGGATTTCATATTGAAGGAATTTCTGCCCGGTGAAAGGCCGGAGAATCTGACGGATTCAACGGAGCTGATAACTGACGGCATTCTCGACTCGTTGGCGACGCTTAAGCTCGTCGCCTACCTGGAAAAATCCTGCGGTATCGAAATCGCCCCTGACGAACTCGTGCCGGAGAACCTGAACTCCATCGCCCAAATTGCCAATTTCGTCCAGTCGAAGCAGGCGTCCACATAGAGCTCACCATGACGGTCGCTGCCTTACACGAGTATCTGGAACAGAGCGCGAAGCGGTATCCCCAGACGTGCGCCGCTGTCGAGGCGAGCTCTGGGCGCCAGATCACCTACGGCGAGCTCGACGCGCTGTCGGACCAAGTCCGCGACCATCTGCGTCGGATCGGCGTCCGGCCGGCGGACCGCGTCGGCATTTGCCTTCCAAAATCGATCGCCTCGCTCGCTGTTCTGTTCGGCATCTTAAAGGTGGGCGCGGCCTATGTGCCCGTCGACTCTCTGGCACCGCCTGCGCGTAACGCGTTCATATTTAACGACTGCGGCGTGCGCGCGATTTTCGTGGAGGGGTCCCGAGCCGAAACTTTGCGCTGTGAGTTGGCGCGCTTGGCTGCGGAACCTTGTCTCTTGCCGCTCGACTGGTCCGACGGTCCCTCGCCGCTCGCGGCGTACCTGGCTGGCGTAGAGGCCGGCGGCTTGGCGGTGGAGGACGAATCGGCGCGGCCGGGGCCGGACAACCTCGCTTACGTGCTTTACACTTCAGGCTCGACCGGCCAGCCGAAGGGCGTGATGCTGACGCATCGTAATGGCTCGAGCTACGTGGACTGGTGTTCCGAAATCCTCGCCCCTGACGAGAACGACCGCTTCTCCTCCCATGCGCCTTTCCACTTCGACCTGTCTATTCTCGACATCTTCGTACCGCTGAAGCACGGTGCGACCGTATTCCTCATCGGTGAGGAGCTCGGCAAGAATCCGACCCGGATGGCGTCGGTTATCGCCGAGCGGCGGTTGACCGTCTGGTATTCCACGCCCTCCGTACTCACGCTTCTGGTCGAGCACGGCAGCCTTGATGTTCGCGACGACCACGCTCTTCGGTTCATTCTATTTGCCGGCGAGGTTTTTCCGGTCAAGCATCTGCGCAGGCTAAAGGCTGTGGTCCCACGCGCACGCTACCTGAATCTCTATGGCCCCACCGAAACCAACGTCTGTACCTACTACGAGATCCCGCAGACGATCGGCGAAGACCGCTCGGCGCCGTTTCCGATCGGGCGCGCCTGCTCGCATGTTAAGGCACGCGTGATCGATGCGAATGGACGCAACGTGCCGCGAGGCCAGGAAGGCGAGCTCGCAATCAGCGGTGCTCCCGTGATGCTGGGCTATTGGAACATGCCTGAGCGAACAAGCGCCGCTTTTCATGTCGATTCAAGCGGTCGCTGGTACCGTACCGGCGATGTAGTGATCGAAGGCGATGGCGGAGTCTACACCTTCCGTGGTCGACGCGACCGGATGGTGAAGAGACGGGGATATCGGATCGAACTCGGCGAGATCGAGACGGCGCTCTATCGCCATCCAGCGATCTCCGAGGTGGCGGCGATCGCTCGCTCGGAGGAGTCGGGCGTCTCCATAAAGGTGTTCTATGCCTCGCGCGACGGCCATGCGCTGTCGCTCATCGAGCTCAAGCGGTTCTGCGCCCACAACTTGCCGGCCTACATGGCTCCGGACTGGTTCTCGCATCAGCAGTTACTTCCCAAGACATCGACAGATAAAATCGACTACCAGCATCTGATGAGGATGGAGTAGTGGATTTCGCGCTGAACGAGGAGCAGCATATCCTGCGTGGCCAGATCCTTCGCTTCGCGCAAGACAAGCTCAATAAAGATGTCAGGCAGCGCGACCGAGACCAAGTATTCCAGCGCGAGTTGTGGGGGGCTTGCGCGCAGATGGGCCTGACCGGCTTGCCAGTCCCCCAGGCCTACGGGGGATCCGGTCTCGATTCCCTGTCCACGGCCATTGCAATCGACGCGCTTGGCTACGGCTGCGAGGATTCCGGCTTGGTCTTCTCGATCTGCGCCCACCTTCTGGCTTGCGTGGTGCCGATTTGGAAGTTCGGCACTGAAGAGCAGAAGAATCGATATCTTCCGGGGCTCTGTGATGGCACTTTGATCGCAGCCAATGCGATGAGCGAACCGGAGTCGGGCTCCGATGCATTTGCGATGCAAACCCGGGCGGAGCCTCATGGCGACGGCTTTCTAATCAACGGCACGAAGACCTTCGTGAGCAACGGGCCGGTGGCAGATGTTGCCGTCGTCTTTGCTGTCACTGACCGCGCCAAAGGGTATTTCGGCGGCATCACGAGCTTCCTCGTGGACCGCGCGTTGCCCGGCTATCTGGTCGCGCAAAAGTTCGAAAAAATGGGGCTGCGGACGTCTCCGATCGGGGAGCTTGTCTTCGACGACGTATTTGTTTCGAAGGACGCTGTTCTCGGTGGAGTTGGCGGCGGCTCCAAGCTGTTCGCTCATAGCATGGACTGGGAGCGGGCGTGCCTATTCGCCAGTCATGTAGGCACGATGGAGCGGCTTCTGGAAAAGGCAGTGGCCTATACGCGCACCCGACGTCAGTCCGGCCAGGCCATCTCCAAGCACCAGGCGGTCGCCCATAAGATTGCCGACATGAAGATGCAGGTGGAGGCGGCCCGACTGCTCGTCTACAAGGCGGCATGGGGCCTTGAGCGCTCCCAGTCCGTACCCCTCGACGCCGCCGTTTCGAAGCTCTTTGTGAGCGAATCGCTAGTTCGCACCACGCTCGATGTCGTCCAGGTCTTCGGCGGCTATGGTTTCTTGAGCGAATTCGACGTCGAACGTGCCGTGCGTGATGCCATCGGCAGCAAACTCTATTCCGGAACTTCTGAGATACAGCGCAACATTATTGCTGGCTGGCTGGGGCTTTGATGACGGCTGTGGTCAGAACCTGTCCGTGAAGAGGCGGCGTGTGCTGTCGCTGGGCCTGCCCTCAGTTCGCGAAGGCGACGCTCGATTTTGGTAAGGCAACCGGAGAGTGGTACTATCGCAACCCATGGAGCCACCGGGCTGGAGGGCGCTTTTGTCGTTCGACTTGGGTGCGTCTGCCCAGCCCGTGATCTCCGAACTTGCGGCTCAGTAGCGAACAGCCAAACCAGCCGCGACGCGTGAAAGATAGGCTTTGTGGATGCGGCTTCTCTATATACATTCTGCGCACGTCCCGGCGCCGGCCGCCAATGCTGTACAAGTCGCAAGGATGTGCCATGCATTTCGGGTTGCCGGAGCGGAGGTCGTACTAGCGCTTCCACGCCCCTCCATGAATACACGGGATCATTATGAGAAGATCGCGCGCGAATACGGATTCGGTACCGAGTTCCCATTCCGCGTTCTCCCTGTACCCTTTTGGCCTGTGCCCGGCCGGGAGCTTTTTTTTGCTGTGTTGGCGCTTCTTGCTGCGCTCTGGCTGCGGCCGCATGTCGTCTTTACACGCTCGGCTACTGTAGCGCTTGTTTCTGCCGGACTTTTCGGGTTCACGACCGTTTTTGAGCTTCACGACCCGATTGGCAGTTTGAGCAGACGTCAGCGTCAGCGCATTGCCAAACTGATAGGCCTAGAGGCATTCCGTATGCTGGTCGTCACGTCGCAACGTCTGCGGGACGACAGCATCCGCCTCTTTCCTCAACATGCGGGAAAATTTCTCATCGCGCCCAATGGCGCGGATCCTGTTCCGCCGAATGTCGAGCCATGCAGCCTCAGCGGCACGTTCAAGGTTGGTTATGTCGGACACCTGTATAAGGGAAAAGGCATGGAGATAATAAGCGCGATTGCGCCTCGATGCGGCTGGGCGACTTTTCACATCGTCGGGGGAACACCAGGCGATGTAGAGTATTGGACATCGAAGCTGGCCAAATGCCCCAACACAGTGTTTCACGGCTACGTTCCTCACGCTGCGACATGTGCCTACTTGGCCGAAATGGACGTTGTACTCGCGCCCTATCTTAGAGATGTAGAGGGCCAGGGCGGCGGTCGAAATATCGCTGAGGGAATGTCGCCGCTCAAGCTCTTCGAATATATGGCGCATGGCAAACCCATAGTGTCCTCCGACCTGTCAGTTATACGAGAAGTTTTGAGGGATAGCGTCAACAGCGTTCTGGTGTCGCCAGACAACCCGTCCGACTGGGTCAAAGCTCTTCAGCGCCTGCGCGAAAACAAGGCGCTTCGGGATCAGATTGGTCAGCAGGCGAAGGCAGACTTTCTGGCCAGATACAGCCGCATCGCGCGCGCAACCAACATTCTAGAGGAAATCAAGAGCCGAATGCCGTCGAGCGGAAGCTCATAGGACTGCACAATTTCTCGTGTTGAAGGCGGCTGCGCCGCCCAGCAAGCCTGCTTTTCGTTCGCCGCAATGAGCCCGTGGTCCGTCCTGAAACGTTGAATGGCAAGATCCGACTGCCCCCGGCTTTTTGCTGAGGTTCCGTCCTGTGGTGCTCCGACCAACTCCCCGCGTCGCGTTGATTTTCGCATTTGAGCTAAATTTAGCCTGCGAGATGCGCAACTGTCCGGCGACTGAACCGGCGCGAACCCGATTGTGAGCTTGATGTACTCGCTGGCGGCGGGATCGCCCGAAGCATCAGAATCAAAATTATCCGGTCAATCGGTCGAAGTATGGACTATATATATCCATTCAGCTTCCTGAGAAGCTGCTACACATCAATAGACATTACGATCCGAAAACATCACTAGAGCAGTTTTCCAAACTATCTTGATGTCGAGAAGCATGCTCCAGGATTGTATATACCAGAGGTCATGCTCAATGCGTTTTTCCATCCTCCAGAGTTCTTTCGTTTCCCCTCGAAAGCCATTTATCTGAGCCCACCCTGTTAGACCGGGTTTTACATGATGGCGATAAGCATAGCTCGCTATGGTCAAAGTATAGGCGTCGTCATGAGCGACGGCGTGAGGTCGGGGCCCAACCAGGGACATCTCCCCGCGAAGCACGTTTAATAATTGCGGCAACTCGTCGATGTTTGAGCGGCGCAATATTCGGCCAAGTCGGGTAACCCGCGCATCATTGCGCTGAGCCTGGCGAATTTGTGTACCGTTCTCCTGCACCGTCATCGATCGGAATTTGTAAATATTGAACGGCTTGCCACCAAAACCTCGTCGCATCTGCCGGAACACCACAGGGCGACCGTTCTCGAGCGCTATGGCACATGCGACCAAGGCCATCAACGGACAAAGGAACAGCAGTAGCAGGGATGCAACAGCAATGTCGAACAACCGCTTGAGCAGGCGTTCGGCAGGCCTCAACGGCACACGCTGGACTTCGAAGGCCCGCTGCCAGCCGGTGTGCAGCGGCCTTCCAGCCAGAATTCTATCTATGTAGGCGTCGGCGAAAAGATAAATCGGCAGCGGGAGGCGGGACATTTCCTCCAGGATGCGTTCGATCAACTTCCGCTGGTCCCAAGAGCAAAAGAGATAAACTGCCCCATACGAGCCATTACGGAACGCCGTCTGTGCAGCTGCGACGGCGGCATGCACCGACCGTGCTGCGATCGTGCCATCATCGTTCTCGATGTTCGAAACGCCACAAACCGCGATGCCCTGTTGCCCAAGCTTGTTGATTATCCCCTGTTCCTTCCCAGGAACGCCGGAGTAAAACAGATAAACTGTGCGCAACACGAGTCTCTCAGCCGCCAGAAGCCGTTTCAGCTCACGCGCTAGAACCGCGTGTCCAGGCAGCAGGATTGGGAATCCGACCGCAAACGCCAGCGTCAAGGAGCCGCGCGAGAACGTCGACGTCGTCTTCGTGAGAAAAGCGAGCCAGAGAATTGAAAAGAAAACAAACAGCCAGCCGCTAAAGAGTGTTTTGATCCTGCAGTGATCGTCCAGGATGCCACTAACCGTGTAGGCGCCCCTAGCGGTCATGAATGTGACCAGCAATATGCCGGCGGTAACACTTAGGCAGATCGAATCCCAGATATCCGGCGGCCTCACCTCGAAGGCCCTATGATAGAGCTCAATTGACGCAAGAAGTATTGTCTGTCCAAGGAGGAAATCAGCAGTTGCGAGAAACACGCAAACTGCTCCCACGGGGAGCCGTAGCGGCTCTACGCTCCGCTTCCAGAGCGCACGCGACGCCTCGGTTGGTGCATGCCGCATAAGACGACCCCCCGAATCCTGTTGCATCCCTTCTCCTCTTTGGGTCATGGCACACGCCATCCCATAAGGAGGGGGTTATCCCAACGGCCTCCAGTCGGTTAGATTTGATTTAAATGTCTCGGAGACATGTCGCTGTTACCCCGGGCACAGACGAGTCGCTATTTTATCGTATCCTAATGTGTTAATATTGCCTTAACGCGTTCGCGTGCGAACGGACTGGAGGTCGGACTCGTTCAAAACAGGTGGTCTAGACAATGCTTTAGGGGACCGGGGGCGCTTACCCTATCAGAGAGAGGGAGCCATGGCAGAGAATGGCGCTGAGGTTCGAGTCAAACAGCTGAACAACATACGCTTATTTCGGCAATTTGGACAAGATACTCTTAGTGAAATGGCGAAAGCAGCCATCATACGGAGGGTTCCAAAGAATAAAGTCTTAACTCACCTTGGAGACATCCCGCGTTATATTTACTACATAATTCGCGGAAAAGTTCGTCTTAGTGTTCCCCTCACAGACGGCCGAGAATTCATCTTTTCAGATCTCGGTCCCGGTGACACTTTTGACTTGACTAGATTGTTCGTCGCGCGACACAGTAACATGAACGCTGCATCAGTCGTGGACAGCGACTTGCTCCAAATCGAAGCAGCTTTCATGGCTAGTGTCTTCGACAAGCACCCAGATCTCGCACTGAAGGTGATCCCGTACTTATGCCAAGCAACGCACGACGCGCAAGAGCGAGTGATCCACAGTGCGTCGAATGCCCTATCCGTTCGGTTGGCGAGCACGCTCCTGCGATTGACTGAGACCCCGCACAGCACGGCTACCGTGAATGGGGCTCAGAGAATCCACATTTCGCAGACCGACCTCGCGGCAATGATCCCGGCGTCTCGAGCGAAAGTGAATCGTTGCCTGAGGGAATGGGAACGGCGGTATCTGACCCAATACGACCACGGCTCGCTGACGATTCTCAATCGCACCGCATTAGAGTCTGTTGCTCTTGGCTACTCGCGTTTGATCATTCAATGATGCCTTTCCCGTGTGCTCGGGCATCTCCACGCCATCCTCCGGGAAGATAATGAACCGGAAGTGGTGCCGCTCGTGCTCGGATCGCTCGGTAAGTCCTTTACGTCGGCGTCGTAGGTCGCCGCACCGGACATGTGCGCTTTCCCAGGCAACGAGACACCGCTCACTGCCGTGCAGACTGCGTCGACTGCGCCCGAGATTGGACAATGGCACGCACACGAGCACCGCCTCTTTGCTGTGCGATGCGACTTTGCTGTTGGGGAATCCGGGACTATTATCGGCCGCCCATGTACCTCACGTCGGGGGAAGAATGGATCTGCAAGCCTTCAGAAATTCGATTGCGAAATCACAGCCGCCCGCCGGCGTGAGTCCTGCCCTGCAGGCGCTGTGGTGGGATGCAAAGGGCGATTGGGATAAGGCGCACGAGCGCGCACAGCTGCGCGACGATACGGCGGGTATGCGCGTGCATGCCTACCTGCATCGCAAGGAAGGCGATCAATCCAATGCGGAGTATTGGTATCGTCGCTGCGGCGCCGCGCCGTCGACCTTGACGATTGATGAGGAATGGCAAGAGTTGGCGCGGGAACTTTTGCGGCAAAGCTGACGACTTTCCCGCGTCAAGTCTGATTGCGGGCCGCGGTTGCGTCGTCGTAATGCAGGTTTTTCCCACGATACTACCGCCTATCGACGATTCTGGGCTTGCAGGCCTGGGCGAGGGCAGGGGCTACACTAGCTCCTGACTTTGATCGGCAAGCGACACCGCGAGCTCGCCATCTGCGGCTCGGCCGCCGCAGTGGCGCGAAAAGGATATTTGGGTCGCTCGCTGTGCAAATTGAAACGCGCGATGTGAGGAGTTCGCCATGTTTCGTACGATTGCGTCGGCTCTGCTCGCCGCGCTGCTCTGCTCGGTGGCCACGCGTGCTGCTGCGGAGGAAGTCCGCTACTATCCCGTTCCGGAGGGCGCCGGCCCGCACGATGTCGCTCCGGCGCCGGATGGCTCCGTATGGCACACCGCCCAGGGACAGGGCGCGCTTGGGCGGCTCGATCCTGATACAGGCGCCGTCAAGCACATCAGCCTAGGCGACGGCTCGGCGCCGCACGGGGTGATCGTTGGTCCCGACGGCGCCGCCTGGGTGACCGACGGCGGCCTCAACGCCATCGTGCGCGTCGATCCCGAAACGGAAGCGGTGAAGGCCTTTCCGCTCCCCGAGGGGCGCGGCAACGCCAACCTCAACACCGGTTCCTTCGACAAGGATGGGAAGCTCTGGTTCACCGGGCAGGAGGGCATCTACGGCAGGCTCGATCCGACGAGCGGCAAGGTCGACGTTTGGAACGCCCCGCGCGATCGCGGCCCCTACGGGATCACGACCACGCCGTCCGGTGAGGTCTACTACGCCTCGCTCGCCGGCAACCACATCGCCAGGACCGATGTTTCGACCGGCGAGGCTTCCCCGATCGACCCGCCGACCGCGGACCAGGGCGCCCGCCGCGTCTGGTCGGATTCCAAAGGCCGCATCTGGGTCAGCGAATGGAACGCCGGCCAGGTTAGCGTCTTCGATCCGGCAGCAAATGATTGGCGCAGCTGGAAGCTGCCCGCAGACGCGCCCCAGGCCTATGCCGTCTATGTCGATGAACGCGACAAGGTCTGGCTCACCGATTTCAGCGCGAACGCCATCGTCCGCTTCGACCCGGAAACGCAGAGCTTCGCGAGCTTCCCGTCCGACCGCGAAAACGCCAACGTGCGCCAGCTCAACGGGCGCTCCGGCGAGGTATGGGGCGCGGAATCCGGTACCGACCGCCTTGTCGTGATCGAGACCGAAACGGGCAAATAAAGCAAAAGAGGTCGAGGCAATGACGAAGGGCAATTGCGCGAAGAGACCGCATGTCAGCGACTGTCTTTGACATCGCGCAGGAAGATTCCGCTCTACACGAAGAGAAAATCGCTGTTCGAGACGCTTGCAACGAGGACACCGTTTAGTGAAAGCATGTCACTGTCGGAGAAGACGACCAGCGTGTCGCTCCCGACCTGCCGGAGTTCGCTGTAGTTTTGGTATCCTGAAATCTCCAGGAGATCATCGCCGGAAAGGTCGAAGTCGGTTATGGTGTCGTGGCCATGGCCGGCGGCGAAGACGAAGCCGTCGTTTCCCGTTCCGCCGGTGAGGATATCGGTGCCAAGACCACCGACGAGCCGGTCCGACCCGCCCCGGCCGTCCAGCCGATCGGCGCCGCCAAGACCTTCGAGCGTGTTGGCTGCGCCGTTGCCCACCATGGTGTTGGCGAGCCCGTTGCCTTTTGCCGCCAGATTGGCAGCCGACCTCAGGAACAGGTTTTCGACGTTGTCGGCCAGGGTCCAGTTTGTATAGGCATGCGTCTCGTCGAAGCCGCCATTGGTCTCTTCGATGGTTTTGTCGCCGGCATTGTCGACATGGTAGACGTCATTACCGGCGCCGCCGACATGCGTGTCGGCGCCCGCTTTTCCGTTCAAGACGTCGCTGCCGTCCATTCCATAAATGACGTCCGCACCGGAGCCGCCGGTAAGCGTGTTGTCGCCGTCGTCGCCGACGATCGACCCCGGCGGCGGCTCGTCGAGTGAATCGTTCCAGACGAAATCCGAACTGCTCAAGGAGGCGCTGGTCACGTTTTTCAGGAGGACAGTGTCACTGTCGGAGAAGACGACCAGCATGTCGCTCCCGACCTGCCGGAGTTCGCTGTAGTTTTGGTATCCTGAAATTTCCAGCAGATCATCGCCGGAAAGATCGAAGTCGGTGACGGTGTCGTGACCATGGCCGGCGGCGAAGACGAAGCTGTCGTTTCCCGTTCCACCGATGAGGATATCGGCGCCAAGACCACCGACGAGCCGGTCCGACCCGCCCCGGCCATCCAGCCGATCGGCGCCGCCGAGGCCTTCGAGCGTGTTCGCTGCGCCGTTGCCCACCATGGTGTTGGCGAGCCCGTTGCCTTTTGCCGCCAGATTGGCAGCCGACCTCAGGAAGAGGTTTTCGACGTTTTCGGCCAGGGTCCAGTTTGTATACGCATGCGTCTCGTCGACGCCGCCATTGGTCGCCTCGATGGTTTTGTCACCGGCATTGTCGACATAGTAGACGTCATTACCCGTGCCGCCGACAAGCGTGTCGGCGCCGGCCCCGCCGATGAGTTGGTCGGAGCCGCCGCGGCCCTCCAGCAAATCATCGCCAGCCAGCCCATCCAGCACATTGGCTCCCTCGCTTCCGCCGAGTTGGTCGGCAAAGGCAGAGCCTGTAAGACTTTCAATGCTGGTGAAGGTATCGCGGTCGCTTCCGATGCCGGTCCCGTGCAGGCCGAGATGCTGTTCCAGTGCGTCGATCCAATGTGAGGCGATTTTTGCATAGCCCCCGGCAGTCGGATGCAGCCCGCTGTCAAGCGGCGGCGCCGTGATGTCATCTTGTGTCAGATCACGCATGTCGACAAAGACGATCTTACGCCCTTGAGCGGCCAGTTCGGAGATCAGGCCTGGCATTGCATCATTATACGCATCGACACGGTCTGCACGCGCTTGCGACTGTTGGCCGACGCGAACGGGAGGCACGGATCCGACGAAGACGGTCAAGGCGGGATCGCTGGAGGTCAGGCTGAGCAAAAGGCTGCGCAGATCCTGCAGCATCGTTGGCACGCTATCGGTCGAGCTGTCATTGGTTCCGGCGATCAGCAGCACGGCGTCGGGTTTCGTAGCTGCCACAACATCGTTGTCGATGCCGTTCAGTTGATTGAGCGTCCAGCCGCGGTGACCCTCGTGATCCCGATCGCCCATGCCGGCGGGTCCGTTGGACGAGGAACCGACGAAGTCGATCTTCACATTGAGTGCCGCCAACTGTTCCAGCATGAACTTCCGATATCCGCCGCTTTCGATATCGGAAGAGCTCGCGATCACTCCATATGTAATGGAATCGCCCAGAGGCAGTATTTTCAGCAACTTGTAAGCATGGCCGGAAGCCAAATCGGCGATGACTGCACGCGACGAAGCGCCGAAACTTACGGCGTCGCTGCCGGCTCCGCCGACGAAAGCGTCCGGATGGCTGCTATCGTAGAACACCGTCATGGTATTTTCTCCACCTGGCAAAGCTTCTCGCGGTTGCCGGCGTAACTGTCCTCGTCCCGGGTATTGCTGTTTGCGCCGCGTTCGAGTTGCCGATCATGCGCGTTGTGGCGCCCCCATTCGAGGACGGGAACGCGAGCTTTCCTCCGTCTGGCGAACTGCTGCTGGAAAAAGGCTGAACCGAGCCCAGCGCCGATCACGACGATACCATCGTCGGCGACCTGTTTGGCGGGGGTGTCGAGTACCATTGTCCATGGCCTCTTCAGCCACTGAGCCTGCACCTGACGCCGATGCGATCGGCTTCATGCAGGTCAGCGAGACAAACCTAGTGTTGCATCGCACTCTCGAGTATTGCAACGCAGCATTTGCTACTATTTTAGGTGGTGATGCAACACTTTTTTAACCTGCACCCTGGCGCGTCACCGGGCACTGTGACCCTGGCCGGGAGACCATCGTTGCTGTTGTGTGCCTAAATTAGCAGAAACTGCCAATTTAACGCCGACATTTATCGCCAGGGCATCTTGAACTTTCGTCGTTGCCTGTGCGTTTAGGTTGTAGTACGCGTTCTGTTGCAGTGCAGCAATATCCCGACTGCAGTGTGCGGTCGCGTGAGGGCTCATCCCGTCCCCCGGAAGGTGAGCACCGAAAACCGAACAGGTGAGGCGAAAATTCCGGAAGACGGGAGAAGCATGGGATGAGCATCGGAGCGGGCAGCGCCCGGCGTTGGCCGTCAGTCGGCATCGACCGTTCACCCGTTGAGCGTTATGTCCTTGCAGCCCTTCTTTTTTTCCCGGTCCTGTGCGGGGTCGTTCCGATCCTGTTGTACGAGAAGGCGGCATCCCGCGTGGCGTGGCACGATCCTGCCCTCGCCACGGTCAGCGCCATCGGGTTGGCTCTGCTTTGCTGCCTTTTTGCATTCGTGCGCTATCCCGCCGAGGCGCGGGCTGCGCGCATCATCGTCGTCGGACTGTCGATAACGCTGGGCCTCTTCAGCTTCGGGCTTGGAGACGAACTCGGCATTGCCGACGCAGCTCGCGCCGACGCGTTGGGCAATGTACTCGTCTATTCTCGCCTGATCGCGCTTGTGGCGGCGCTTTTTTCGATCCTGCGGCCATCCTTCGCCATTTTCCCGATGGTCTATTTCGCCTTCCACAAGAACGTCACGCGGGCAGTTTCCGATGCTGCGGAACTGGGCCGCAACGACTATGCGCCCTTGATTGAGGTCGGTCTCTTCCTGGCCTGTGGCCTGTTGGCCCTTGGCCTGCTGCAGAGTTTGAGCCGGCTGAAGCTCTTCACCAGGAACCTGCCCAGCGTTGGCGAACTCGGAACCAGGGAGTTCGCGGCCCAGGCTGCCGGCATACTGCTGCTGGCTGGGATCGGCGCCCATTTTGGCAACTACTTCATGTCCGGGATGGCCAAGGTCACGCTTGACGGAGGGCCGTTGAGCTGGATCCTCGAGAACCCGACCAGTTCCATCATGCTGGCCGGGTACGGGTTGGGCGCGGCCCCGCTGGGCTTTTCCGAATCGCTGCTCGCTCATGCTTATGAAGCGGTCAGGGCGGTCCAGGTTCCGATGAATGTCGTTATCCTTGCTGCGCAGCTTCTATGCTTTCTCGCTTTTTTGCGCAGGCGGTGGCTCATCGGGCTGACCGCGTTCTTCGATATCATGCATATCGGGATCTTCCTTCTGAGCGGCGCCCTTTTTCTGCACTGGATCATCTTGAACAGTCTGATCGTCGCGGCTCTGACGAGAATGAAGGAAAGTTCGTTTTCCACGACTGCCATCGTAACCGGGATTGTTCTCACCATATTCGGCGACGCGGTCTTTTATAACGCGCGGCTCGGCTGGTACGATTCAAGGCAAATCCGGCAAGCACATTTCGAGGCGCTGACGAAAGAAGGTGACTGGGTGCGGGTCGCACCGAGCTTTTTCCGCGACGCCTCCTATCTGCTCTATGCCCGTCACTTCGGCTATCAGGAATATCGTCGTGAATCCGGCCACGTTCCGACCTCAGCCTGGGGCCAGATCGGGATCAGGAAGGTGCAGCCAAAGTCGTCGGAAATTGCCTCGTCCAACTACGAGATCATGAAGCTTACCCAGGAGTGCGCCTATCCAGTCGAACAGCCGATCACGCCGCCTGACTACGATGCGGCCCGCCCGGCGCCGTTTATTCTTGGCCAGCACAATCGCGCCGCGAACCTGGCGAACTCGGCTGTTGCGGTCGGTTACAACTTCTATCCACACCATCATTATTCCATGCCGTTCCTGCACCGCGCTTTTGAGGCGCTGGAGCCTCGCGACATCGTGGCGTATCGATACCTGGTCGATACCGTCTGCCTCGATGTCGCGGATGGCAGGGTCGTGCGGCGGGTCATGACCCAGACATTGGGCCCCAGGATCGATGTCCGCCAGTGAATCCGGCGAGGGCGCTGCGGACGTTTCTTTGACTGAGCCTGAAAGGAGGCTGTGATGGTTGCCGCCGACCGATCTCCTCCTGCCAATTTCAAGGGTTTGCAATTAGCCACAAGCCACCACACCTTCGTCATCCCAGGGTCTGCGCCGCGTCGCTTCGCTCCTTGCTTCGCCCTGGGATGACGAAGTGGAGGGGTGGTTCGGCTAATCTTAGAGGTTTGCGATTGCCACTGACGCGAATTATCGACGGTCGCTGCCGATCGGCCCAAACTGTCAAAATTACTGTCCAGAGGAACTAGTTTCCACGCTCGCATATTTGCTCCTGACGCTGGTCCAAAATTGCCACGGAAGTCGAATTTCATTCCCTGGGCAGCCCGTCATAATGAGCCCGGCGGCGGCATTACCAGCATGTCTCGAGGAGGAGATAAAAATGCGGCTCAACAGGCCTTTGGTTTTCACGGATAAGGTTTCATCGGAGCTTTCTACCGCCGCAGGGAGGAAACGGCGTCGACGTCAGATCATCCTGATATGTGCAGCTGCGGCAGCCGGTTCCGCGATTGCAGGTTTTTCGGCACAAGGCGCCGAAAAGGCAGCCTGGATCACCACTTGGGCTGCCACACCTGCTCCGCGCTGGTCGGATGATCTTCCTGCGCCCTTCGGAGTGCCGGAGGTATTGGAGAACCAGACCGTCCGCCAGGTCGCCCGCATCAGCGTTGGCGGCAATAGCGTGCGGGTCGTGCTGTCGAATGCTTTCGCAGGCAAGGGCGGCAACGTCGATCAGGCGACCTTGAAGCCTCTGACCTGGGGCGGCAATAGTTCTGTGGTCGTTCCGCCGGGAGCTCCGATCCTCAGCGACCCCATTGCTCTCTCGGCAGAAGCGCTTTCCGAAATCTCGGTCAGCATTTTCCTGCCGAAGAAGACGGCGTTGTCGTCGGTGCATTGGGATGGCGTGCAAACCGCCTACATCTCCGGCCCGGGCAATTTCACAAACGAGGCTGCGTTCAAGGCTGACAGCACACTCAAATCGCGCCTGTTTGTGAGCGACATACGGGTTGACGCCGTGCCGGAATCCGAGGCGATCGTGTTTTTCGGGGATTCCATCACGGATGGGAATTGCTCGACCCCTGACGCCAATAATCGCTGGCCGGACCATATCGCCAAGCGATTGCAGGAGGCCAACCGCAAGGTCGCGGTGGTCAACGAAGCCTTTTCGGGCAATCGCGTGTTGACCGACGGTATGGGTGTCAATGCCTTGGGACGTTTCGATTCTGATATACTGAGCCATCCCAAAGTCTCGACCGTCGTCCTTATGATGGGCATCAACGATATCGGCTAGCCCGGCGAAAATGCAATCACGCCGGACGACAAGGAACCGACGGCGCAAGACATCATCACCGGATACAAACAGCTCATCGATCGCGCGCACGCCCATGGCATACGCATTGTCGGCGCGACGTTGACCCCCTTCGCCGAAACCTTCAAAGGACTTCCCACCGAGGGTTACTACACGCCCGAGAAAGAAAAGATTCGCGTCGCGGTGAACGAATGGATCCGCACCGGCGGCGGCTTCGATGGCGTGGTCGACTTCGACAAGGTGATGGAAGACCCGGCCAAGCCGGGGTATCTGCGCGACGACTACGACTGCGGCGATAACCTCCATCCCAACGACGCGGGATACAAGGCAATGGCAGACGCGGTCGATCTCGACGTCCTGTTGGGTTCAGCCAAGTAGTCGGCTGTCGCTGCTGACCTTGCCGTGCTGCTCAGGCATTGCGGCAAGGTCGGTTCGCGCATGGCTCAAGTGAGCCCGAGCCGGACAAGATGGCGTACGACCGGTGGGAACATCTCCTGGCCGATGTAAGCTCCGGTGTTCGTATTTTCGAAGAGTGGGCCGGCGACGGCCGCATCCTCGATCACCGGAATACCTGCCTGGCGTGCTTGAGCCGTCATCTCGTCAGCCGCTCGGCCCTGGCCCTTGCCGACGACCGTCGGCACCGGCGTTTCACCCCTGACGTAACGCAATGCCACTGAGCGGTCACCGGACACGAAAACGATGACCGCGTTTTTCACGCCCAGCTTCGCCGGTTGCATCACGGCCTCACGCCGCTGTCGCTGCTGTTCATGTCGAATCAACGGATCGCCTTCGAGGTCCTTGTTTTCGCGCTTGTATTCGGTTGTCGTCATGCGCATGTCGCGCAGGAACAGCCAGCGCTGAATAGGAACATCGATCACGCCGATGACGACAAACGCCAAGGCGGCGGCAATTCCAAGCGGTGTCAGCACCGCTTTGATAATTGGCTCCAGGCATGACGGAGCGCATCCCGGTGCATCGAAGAGCGGCTGCAGCCACGCGATCAAAAGGAATGCGAACAGGCCGGCCAGCAACACCACCTTGGCCAGGCCTTTGGTGAACTCGACGACGTTGCGCAGCGACAGGATCTTCTGAAGACCCTTCGCCGGGTTTATGTGATCGAATTGCGGCTTGAGCGGCTCAAACGAAAAGACCGGCCCGAACGTTCCCAGCATGCCGAAGACCACGGCGAGAACGACAACGATTCCGACCAGCGGCAAGGTGGCAAGCATCAGCAATGACAACGAATGGCGGATAGCCTGCAGGCTGACTTCAACGAACGAATCGCCGGGGGTGGTCACGGTCTGCACGAGTTCCGAAAGGTGCCCGAACAGCATCGGCCAGGCGAAATAAAGATAGCCTAGCGCTGCGAAAAGCGTGAAGCCGGAGGCGAGGTCGCGGCTCTGCGAAACCTGGCCTTTGCGGCGAGCGTCGCGAAGCTTCTTGTCGGACGCCGGTAGTTTCTTTTCCTCAGCTTCTTCGGCCATGTTGCAATCTTATCGCACTGTTGTGGTTCCAGTCGGCCAGGGCCGTGTGTAAGGTGCGGCGGGCTTGAATACGGAGAGGTGGATATGCGGCTGCACGTCGTGTTCTTGCCCGTCGTCGCCATGCTGGCGGTGACCGGTTGTCAGACGACCAAAACCGACACCGAGCAGGCAAAGGCACAGGGCCCGTCGTCGCAATCGGAGCGTCTGATCAAGCTTGCGGACGATATCCATGCGCAGGGAGACAGTGGCACCGCAATCGCGCTCTACCAGCGCGCGGCAGCGATGCCGGATGCCAAGCCGAGCGCCTTCGTCAAGGCGGGCGAGGCCTATATGCGAGCGGGCTATCCCGCCGAGGCGGCTAGAGCCTATCAGGCCGCGCTGGCAAAAGCGCCCAATGACGGAGGGGCAATGCTCGGGCTTGGCTCGGCGATGATGGAAACGGGCGATATCGATGCCGGCATGCGCGCGCTCGCGCAGGCCGCGCCGCTGGTCAATACCAGCAGCGCCTATATCAGGCTGGGCGTGGCGCAGACATTCGCCGGCCAGACCGCGGAGGCGCAGACCACTTTTGCTCAGGCGTTGAAACTTGCGCCGGGGGATCTCGACGTCGAGAGCAACATGGCGTTGGCCGCGGCGCTCGAAGGCAACTCCGCCACAGCACTCCCGCTGGTCCAGAAGATCTCCGCCGCACCCAATGCGCAGTTGCATCACAAGCGCAACGTCGTCGTGGTCTACGGACTTCTTGGCCAGGCCGACCAGGTCAGGGCCTCGCCGCCGATCGGCCTGGCGACCAAGGAGGTGAATACCTTGCTTGCGCGTGCCAGAACCATCCGGTCGAAGGGCAGCACACAGGCAAGGGCGAAAGCGCTCGGCTCTATCCTCGGCTAGCGCAATTCCAGGAAAAGTGTGAAACGGTTTTCCCGGGAAAAGCGCATAGCGCTTTCCCTGGGGAAATGCGCAAAAACAAGGAGATAGAGCGGTTCGGCGTTTCCGTGAAACGATGAACCGCTCTAGCGCATCGGTCCGGAAAGGGTCGAGCCCGACGCGCAAACAACCGGACAAACTAATGCATGTCGCGCAAACGCGACGCGCTTTTGCAAGGCCGCATCGGCTCACTCGACTGGCAGCGTTGTTTGCGGCGTCGGCGGCCCGCTGTTGGCTCCACCGACCGGCGCCTCTTCGCCATTGAGGTAGCGCCGCGCGGCATTTGCCGTCGGCGCCGCCGCCGCCGCCCCCATGCGCCGGCCCTCGACGAGGTCCCGCTGGCTTTCGGCCATGCGTTGAAGATTGTAGGCGTTGGCGCAGCCGGGCGGCAGGTGGGAGCCGACGCCGCGGACGATCGTCAGATCGGTCGCAGCCGCAGAACGGTCGTCATCGGCCGGTTCGTTCAGACAAGCATTGGGAGCAAGCACGGAGCCGCCGACGCCCTTCTCGGAACCGCCGGTGTCGGTCGACACATAGCTGTAGCCGGGAGAATAGTCCTGCGGCTGTTGCCGGATGTTGGCGCAGCCGACCACAAGCAGCACTGGAACAACAGAGCACAAAGCGATGCGAAATGTCATGTCCGGTTCCCCGCTACTTGATGATCAGACCCATCGCCGATGCGTCATTGGCGCGCTTCCTGTGGCGCTTGGCTGCCGGACGGTCGAGCGGCGTGGCGAGGCTGTCGCGCACCGGCTCGACCAGATAGGGCGTGATCAGGATCACCAATTCCGTCTCTTCGCGCTGGAAGCGCTGTGACTGAAAAAGCGGGCCAAGCACTGGCACATCGCCGAGAACCGGAAACTTTTCCAGATTACGCGAGGTCCGTTGCTGGAAAAGACCGGCGATCGCAAAGGTCTGGCCGCTCGCCACTTCGACCGTGGTGTCAGCCCTGCGCACGACGAAACTCGGCATGGCAAAGCCATTGGCGCTGACTGAGCCTGCTTCCGACAAGGAACTGACTTCCGGCTGAACATGGAGCGCAATGCGATCGCGGCCGATCAGCGTAGGGGTGAACCCGAGGGAAACGCCGAACGACTTGTATTGAACGGTAACGACGTCCGTTCCTTGCGGAATCGGAACCGGGATTTCGCCGCCGGCAAGAAAGCTCGCGGTCTGACCGGTCATCGCTGTCAGGTTCGGTTCGGCCAGTATCTTGACGACGCCGTTGCGTTGCAGCGCTTCGATGAGAATGTCGAAGTTGATGCCCTGTGCCTGGTCCATGCTCAAACGAAGATTGCCGGTGCCGGAGGGCACGCCATTGTCCTGGAACATGTTGAATTCAAAACCGCCGCTCCTGTACCCGACAGACCAGTCGACGCCGTACGACTGCAGCTCAGTGCGCGAGACTTCGGCGAAACGGACCCGGATGTTGACCTGCTGCGACCCCTGCACGGTCATGTTGTTCAGCGGCGGCTGTTCCGGCGGCGAGAACGTGCGGGCGATATTGTCGACATCCGTTGCCTCCTCGACGCCTCCTGCCTCGCCGGTCGCGACAATGCGGGTCCCGAAAATCGAGAGATTTGTCGCCGAGTTCGGCTGCATCGCGGCTTTCGCTTCGTTCGCAGGCGCGAGATCGGGGGTGACGCGGAACTGGGCCGTTGCCTCGACCCGCTCGTCGGCCGTGATTGCAATGAGGTTGGTCAGGCCGGGCTTCAGGCCGAAGACATAGACCATCCCCGGCGACACGACCTGAAGGTCGGCGATCGTGGTGTCGGCGATCAGGACGGATTCGACGGGTTCATTGAAACGCAGCAGGCGTCCTTGCCCGACCGGCAGGTCGACCGTTGGCCGGCTCGGCAATGGCGACACATCCTGTGCCGTCGCGTCGGCATATGTGAACAAGAACGCCAGCAAGACGCCAACCGTCGCGATAGCGAGCCAGCGCATCCGCCCGACGAAAGTGGCGGATCGAACGCCTGCTGCGGTATCGTGAATTGTCATACCGTTCCCCTCTTGAGCATGGTGTTCCCCCAATTGTCCCAATCCGCCCGGCTGGCATCATGAGGCTGCCTCTTGTCCGGCTTTCGCCTCAGCCGATGGCAGCGACCTGACGTTGCGTGCCATGCCCGAGCGGCCGGATATCGTGGCCAATGGCTGGACGTTGAATTCCTGTGCGAGTTCCCCGAAGGACAGGACCGGAAGTTCGATGGAATTGTGCGTGAGCAGGCTCCGCATATGACGGCGTACATCCATCGCCGCGAGGACGACCGGTGAGACATCGGTGGCGTTCTGCGACAAGGCTCGTTCGATTTCGGCGATCAATGCCTGTGCATCGTCATCCGAAAGGTTCAGGAACGTGCCGGTCGATGTGCTTTGCACCGCGTTTCGCAGGATATCCTCGGCCGAGCGCTGCAGAACATAGGCTGCGATGATGTTATTGCGGCCAGCGAAGCGGAAGCTGATCTGGCGTTTCAAGGACGTGCGGATATATTCCGTAAGCAGAACGGCGTCCTGTTCGCGTTGACCCCATTCGATCAGCGCTTCGAGGATCAGGCGCAGGTTGCGGATCGGCACGTTTTCGCCGACAAGTCGCCGAAGCACCTCGGCGATTTTCTGCAGCGGCACGATCTCCTGCGCCTGTCTGACCAGATCCGCATAGTCCGGCTCCATGTCCGATAGCAGCCTGCGCGTTTCCTGGATCCCGACGAAATGGCCGGCATAGAGCCGAAGTGCATTTCCAGTCCATTTGGCCGCTGTTTGCGCCGGCGTGGAGAAGACGAAGCCGGCTTCCTTCAACGCCGAAAGGTGGCGATCGTCGACCCACATGAATTTGCGGTGACCGGCAATCGGAGAACCCTTTTCGTAAGTCACATCGAGCAGATCGAGATGCGTTGGGTCCGCTTCGACAAGAACGCGGCCGGCGGGGATTTCGGCATCCAGGATGGGTGCGCCCTCCAGATCGATGCGCATGCTTCTCGCTGAAAGCTTCTCGTCGACCTGCAGGCCGATAGCCGGAACGTCGACACCGAGATCGCCGAAAAGCTCGCGGCGCACGCCATCAGCGAGCGTGGCGAATTCGGGTTCCGGGACCGAGCGTCCGAGTTCGGTTCCGAAGCGCACGACGATGCGGGATGAAGAAGGCAGTGCTGCGACGGGCGTTGATGGAAGCGACGCCGGTTTTCCAGCTTGTTCGGCCACCGCGGTCTGGCCGATATCCCTAAATTCGGCTTCCCGCGCGGTGCGGCGGTTGATGGCGTAGGCGCCCGCGCCGAAGCAGGCACCAAGGATCAGGAACACAAGGGGCGGAAAGCCCGGCACCACGGCAAGGCCGACCATGATCACCGCGGCGAGTGCGAGCGCACGGGGGTCGCGCAGCAGCTGGCTGGTAATTTGCTTGCCAAGGTCGCTCGTGCCGTCCGAGCTGCCGACGCGCGTCACCATCGTGCCGGCGGCCACAGCGACAAGCAGTGCCGGTATCTGCGCGATCAGCCCGTCACCCACCGTGAGCAGTGAGTAGGTCACGGCGGCGTCGCCCAGCGACATATCGTGCTGCAGCGTTCCGATCGCGAAACCTCCGATCAGGTTGACCAGAATGATGACAATGCCGGCGATGACGTCGCCTTTGACGAATTTCATGGCGCCATCCATCGCGCCGAACAGCTGGCTCTCACGCTCAAGCTGCTGGCGCAGCCGGCGTGCCTCCGCCTGATCGATGTCTCCGTTGCGCAACTCCGCATCGATGCTCATCTGCTTGCCGGGCAGGGCATCGAGCGTGAAGCGCGCGGCAACTTCGGCAACGCGTTCGGCACCCCGCGCAACCACGATGAACTGCGCAACGGTAATGATCAGGAAGATCACCAGGCCCACGGCAATACTGCCGCCGACGACGAAGCTACCGAAGGCGGAAACGATCTCGCCTGCGTCGGCCTGGAGCAGGATCAGTCGCGTGGTCGTGATCGTGATCGCCAGCCGGAACAAGGTGGCGATGAGGATGACCGATGGCAGCGACGAGAACTGGAGCGGATGAGAAACGTAAAACGAAGCCAGCAGGATAAGCACGCTGACGGCGATATTGGCGGTGATGAGAATGTCGACGAGGAAGGTCGGCAATGGAATGAGCATCATCACCACTGCAACGAGCATCAGGATGGCAATGACCAGATCGCTGCGGCGGGACAGCTTGGCAAGGAAGTGCAGAAGGCGCTCCGATACCGTCATTCGGCGGCTCGATGCGACAGGAAGCTCCGCAAGGCATTGTGCGCCTCGGCCTTGCGGCCGGCCACAAGCAACGCGCGGCTCTTCAGCAAGGCCAGCGTCGGGTGGTCCATTCCCTCCAGCGTCTCCAGCCTTGCAATTGTGGCAAGCGCCTTGTCCGCTTCGCCATCGAGTATGAGCAGATGCGCCAGCGTGCGCAGAACGCCGGCATTTCCCGGCGACAGCTGCGCCGCGATAAGCAGATATGCCGCGCCCCGCTTTGCCTGCCCGTGACACCCATAGAGATAGCCCAGGACATGCAGCAGATGCACTGTGTCATCCGGATCAGTCAGGTTTCGATTCCTTCCTGTATCCGGCCAAGCAGATCGCGATGACGCTCGATTTCATCCTCCATCAGCGTTCTGGCAAGTGTCTTGAGTGGCTCGCCTCCCTCAAGGCCGGCAACCAGATGCGTTACAAAATGCTGGAGAATGGGTACCGAGCGACGCAGGATTGCAGGCTCGGGAATATTCGGCATGACGAAGTTGATGAGCGCCTCGTCGAGCGATTCGCCCGCCGTACCCCGAGAGGACTGGAATTCCGCGGTTCCTGGCTTTTCCATGCCAGCGGCCGATGTCGTCCCCGGGGCCCGGCTTGCGGCCTTGTCGACGCCATTCATCCGCCGACGGTTGATTGCCTGACCGCGCACGCCTTGCGCCTGCCGCACCTCGCGGCCGGTTGTGTCCATCCTTGCCGTATCGAATCGCGGCCCTTCAAGCCGGCGGTTCACGGATATTTCAGCGCGACCGTGGCGCCGCCCTTCGTCAGGAGAAGTTCCGTCTCGCCAATGCGCTTGATGGTCCAGCCGTCATTGGTGAATGCGCCTTCATGATAGCGTGCGCCGTCGGTGGCGATGACATAGGGCCGCTCGCCATACCAGATCGCCTGCAGCCTCAGGCGCGGAGCCTGCTCGGCGTTGCCGACCATGACATTGGAGGCGAGGGTGATGTGCACGCCGAACGCCTGGTCGAACCAGGATTGCGTTTCGGTCCAGGCAGCATTCTTGTCATTGGCGATCATGCCCGAGACCACGAGCCGTCCAGGTGATTGCTGAACGGTCAATGTGCTGATGCCGGATTGCTCGAGGCGCAGCTTGAGCTGGCGTTCCGCGTCGGCGGCGCTGGGTATCGGCGATGAATCGTCCAGGACACTCTGCCCGGCCTCGCCAGCGAAGGCCACTGTGATCGGTTTATCGACCTGAGCGGATGGCTTTTTGCCAATGTCCGGCTCGGCGAAGGAGAACCCATTGGCGGCGACGGAAACGGCGAAGACAGCAAAGAGAACGCTGCCTGCAACCAGCAGGGGGCGATTGGAGACAGACCAGCGATTCGGCGGGCGTTCCGGATTGACCAGCCGGATATGGGCATCGCCGAGGCTTATCGACAGCGGCAGCTTGCAGCGGCGGCCCTGGCCTTCACGGATGATCTCGCCGGTGGCGAGCGTGACATCGCCGCCGACGGCTTCGATTTCAATCTGGCTGCCCTTGCGCCGCAACCTTGCGTGGACCGGCGCGATGCCGGCGTCCCTAAGGACTATTTCGGACTCCGTGCTGGAGCCGACCGTATACAGAGGCTCGACCAGGCTGAGTTGGGCGCCCGCGTGAAATCCGTGCGTTACGCTGAGCGCAACGGAATGTCGCGATGCCGGGGTGCGGCCGATAGCCCAATCTTTGCCGTTAGCCCAATCCTTGCCGTTAGCCCAATCTTTGCCGTTAGAATGAGCGGTCATGCCACTTCATCTCCCGCTGATGACAATTCAGACGCAGCCTGACAACGGCATCGAAACGTTCGTGCCGTGGACGTGCGCCGCCGGATGCTTGCGGCGGCGCATGGTTCGAGAATCCCGCCTTAGGCCTTTTCAGCCGACTGGCCGAGCGTCTTGGCGGTGCTCATCAGCATGTCATGTTGGGACTTCGCGATCTCTTTTGTGATCTCGAGGCCAAACATGCGCTCCTGATGCTTGATCATCTTGTCCAGGTTCTGTTCCGGTGACCCGGCAGAGCCGGACGTAATGGGAGGGGTAGCAGCCATCAATTGTCTCCTTGAGGGATCATTCAAGTTTCAAACTCCGGAATCACGTCGACGCCGGCAGGTTGCAAAACCAGCTTAAGGCAGCATGATCGAAATTGAAAGTCCACTTGGAATATATGAACCAGTTCGGTTCCAACTGTTGCATTGCCACCATAGGAGGAGTAACCTGCCATCGGGGGAAATGGGGTATGGCAGAATGGAACAAGGTCCTTTGGCGGAGCTGTTGGTCGAACGCTTCGAGAATATGCCGCCGCAACTGCGGGTGGCGGCGCGTTTCGTGCTGGATCATCCTAAGGATGTCGCACTGATGTCGATGCGCGAGCAGGCGCACCAGGCCGGCGTTTCGCACAGCACGATGATGCGGTTGGCGCGATGGCTTGGCCTTGAAGGCTACGAGGATATGCGCAGCCTTTATGCGCGCGCGCTGCGTGAGACAGGCGCCGGTGAGCCGGCGCGACACGGTGCCGACCAGGGTGGCGTTCCCGGATATTCGACTGCAGGGGTCGTCGCCGACACGCTCGCGGCGCAGGTTTCAAGTCTGGGTGAGTACGGCAATGCCTCGCAATTCATCGGCGCCGCCGACCTCCTTGCACGGTCACGCGATCTGTTTGGTCTCGGCTCGCGCTCCGGTTATCCGGTCGCCAGCCACTTCGTTCACATCATGTCGTTTCTGGCCGGCGGCGACCGCAAGGTGACGCTTGTCGGCGAGATCGGCGGACATGGCCTGGATGCCCTGCAGGGGGCGGGGCGCGGCGATGTGCTGCTTGCTGTCGGGATGTCGCCTTATGAACGCACGACGATCGAGGTTGCGCGCCAGTCGGCCAGGCAGGGTGTCGGCGTGGTGGCAATCACCGATAGCAGCGTGTCGCCGCTGGCCCGCATCGCGCGCGAGACCATCATCGTTACGGCAAATTCGCAGTCGTTCTTTCGCAGCATGGCGCCGGCGTTCGCCGCCGTCGAGATTCTGGCGGCGCTTACGGCTGCGCAGTCTGAAGTGAATGCTGCAGAACGAGTAAGACAGTCGGAAGAGCAACTCGCTGCTTTCGGCATCTATTGGAAGCCGCCCCGGTAAGCTTCCGGGGCTTCCACTGTCGGGCGCGGGGGCGTTGACGGCACGCAGACTGCCCGAACCAGGACTGGACCGGCTCCGGAGGTTGTTTGATGATCCGCCCGATTAACACCGTCAAGCTGCCGCCGCCGCCCAGGGTCGATCCAAAGGCCCAAGCCGAGCAGACCACGCGGCTGCGGGCGGAAGCCACGAAATTGCAAAACGAAATCCGGCTCGCCAACAGGATGGGCGAGGTCGACGCGGCCGCGGGCGCCCGCCAGCGGTTGACGCAGGTCAATGCGGAGCTGACGACGGCGCAGCCGACTGCCCCGGCGCCGCAACAGACTACCCAGTCGCCACAGCCGACTGCTCCGGCACAGCCAGGACCGGAGCTGCCTGCCGCGGTCACCACGGCAAACGGCAATGGCGGCGTCACAGCCGCGCCGGCGCTTTTCGCGATGCAGGATTCCGGCGGCGCGCCAAACCTCCTGCTGGCCAGCGGTGGGCCGGATAATGTTTCGCCGGAAGTCAAGGCAAACGACATCCTCAAGGCGATCGATGGTGGCAAAAGCATCGACAACATCGCCGCCGAGCAGGGCCTGGCTCCCGAGGATGTGGTGGCGGCTCTGAATGCCGGCGGCATGACGGCGGTAGCGACCGAGCACGCCAACGGCGACACCCGCACGGTGGTGATCACCGCCGGAAACCGCACGATCACCGAAAACCAGGATTATCAACACGGCGGCTACTATACCCAGGAGACCGGCCCCGACATGCAGGCGACCTCATCGCCGATCCGTGACGATCTCGGCCGCAAGGAAACCACCAGTGTCGACGCACAGACCGGCGCGATCACGACGACGCTCGTCGATGATCTCGGCGACGGCGCGGTCACCGAACGCACGTCGAACCCGCAGACCGGCATCACCACCACCACCCACACGGCTGCCGACGGCACCGTCACGGTGGAGAAGGCCCTGCCGAACGGCGCAAAGGTTGAGACGGTAACGCCCAACAACAGCGTCGCCTTGCCGGTAACCACGGTCACGGGGCCGGATGGCGACGAAGTAATCCTGGCGCAGACCCAGACCGCCGACGGCTCGGGCGCGGCGTCGATCCAGGAGCAGCTTGCCGAGGGCATGAGCATCGAGGAGATCGCCGAGGCGAGCGATCTCACGCCCGAGCAGGTGATCGCCGAGCTGAACGCCGCCGGCCTCGAGGTGACGCAGGGCGGCGACCCGGGCGAAACCCTGCAGATCGTCGTCACGGATCCGGAGACCGGCAGGACGGTCACCTACAACAACGACTACCAACACGGTTCGACTTCGGCGACGACCATCGAGGGGAATACCGAGACGACCGATACGGTCGACGGCAATGGCAGGACCAGCCACACCGAGCGCAACACCGAGACCGGCGAGCAGACCACCACCATCGTCGACCCTAAGAACAGAACCGAAACGACGATCGTCGTCGACAAGGACGGCCGTCGCACCGAGACCATTGTCGAGACGCTGGGGGATGGCGAGCCGATCGATTACGAGGTCCAACCCGGTGACAATCTGAGCGACATCGCCGAGGCGCATGGTGTGACGCTGGAGGATCTCGCCGAAAGCAATCCGGAGCTGTTCACCTCTCCGCGCGATCCCGACCTTATTCATCCCGGGGAAACCGTGGTGATCGAGGGCGGTACCAACACCACCGTCGAGGTGACGTTCAACGGCTATACAATGACCACGTCGCCGGACGGCAAGATCACGCTGACCAACGCAACGACCGGCGCCGTCACCGATATCGCGGCCGGCACCGCGCAACAGGCGCTCGCCGAGCTGCTGCTGGACATCAACCCGAACAGCAGTGACCCGCAACAGGCCAAGGAAGACCAGATACTCAAGACGATGCTGGACGGCATATTCGGCGGAGCGACGCCAGAGCTGACCACGGAGGCGCTTGAAAAGCAGCAGGCCGTGGTCGCTGCAATGGAATTGTATGGTCCGGGACAAGACGCAACCGGCGCGACTCTCGACGGTGGCCCCACGTCGGTTGGTCCCTACGGCAACCCACCGTCACCCACGGCTCCTTCGGGCGGGAAGTGGGTGCCATTGCTGGTCGACGGGAGCTGGAAATGGTTCGACCCGGAGGTGGCCAAGGCGATCGCAGCCGAGAACGTGGCGATTGCGAACTTCGGTGAGGCAGAAGCAAAGGCTGCGCAGAGCGCGGCACAGCTCGACGTCTATGCGCTGGACCCTGAATTCAAGAACGCCATGGACGGTGCCGAGTCAACGCTCGACGCAGCGTTGGCGCCTTATGGACTGGATTGGAAGCCGCCCGAGCCGAAGGGCACGCTGGCAGATGCGCAAAGCCGGTTGACCCTCGCCAACAACGCCCTTGAAAGCGCCAGCACCGCCCGGGTCAAATACGAGCAGGGCCAGAAGTCACTTCTCGAAGCGATCGACAAACAGGTAGACCTGCCGACGCTCAGCGATCCCAACCAGACGGCTGTCAGCAACCCGGATGGCCCCAGTGCCGAGGAAACCAACCAACATGGAAAGGCCGCGCACGCGGAGGTCGCCGAGCTCTTTACAAACGTTTCGCTACACACCGCAAACGGCAACAAGGCCACGATCGATCAAATGATCAGCTCGACCGAGCTGGAGCTGAAGCTTACCAATGCCAAGCCTGGAAGCCCAGAATACACGGCCATCGAAGAGCGGCTTGAAGGTCTGCAAACGCTCCAGGGGGCAGCGGCCAATCAGGTGACCCTGGCCGAGGCATATCAGGAGTATGGGGTTGGACAGGCAGAGGCGGCGGATCTTGCCGTAACCATGGAGCCTCTCAAGCAGCAACTGCTTGCGCAGGCGCAGGAAAGAAACCCGCACCATTTCGATTGGGAAGGCTATACCAATGGACATGGTGACTTTACCGGCAAGATAAAATCGCAGCACATCATTGAGGAGAACGGTCAGCTCTATGTCGTTACCGAATATGAGAACGCCACTTTCACCGACGAGAACGGTGATGACACCAACATACATAAATCTGCCCTGACATATGACCTCAACGACGAGGGTATCAGGGAAGATTTCCGCAACAATCCGCTCAACAAGCAGTGGCAGGAGATGCTGGCCTCGACGCAGGACCTATCGGCGCCGGTATGCACAGCCAATGCAAACGGATCGCAATCGGCGCTGGACGCTGCCAGGTCGAAGATTGTCGGCGTGCAGGTCGACCAGCTTGATGCCGGGCTGAGAGATGCGAAGACGGCGCTCGCCGATGCGACGACGGCACGCGACCAGGCGATCACCGACTACGGGCCGGGAACCGTAGAGGCGCCCGCCGGCACGCTCAAGCCGGGCGAGACGGCGGTGAAGATCACGGTGAACGGCCGCGACCTGTGGGTCGCGCCGGAGGTTGCCGCGGCCTATGAAGAGCAGGGGCCGGGCGCGATCGGCGACAGCGGCAAGTGGGTCCAGATCGAGATGGACGGCCAGAAGCTGTGGGTGCACCCCGAACTTGCGGCCGCGGAAATCGATCGAGGCCAAGCGGAGACCGAAAAGAACCAATTGGAGGACTGGGAAGAAAACGTGCGGCCGGCGATGGTGGCGGGGCGCGACTGGTACGCTTTTTCCGCAAGCCACCCCAAACTTCTCGAATACGGTTCCGCCGATCATGAGGCGAAAGTCAAGTACGAGTATTTTGAAGAACACAAGGACCAGGCGCTGGCTGGATATCAGGTCCAGTTGGAGAACCTCTACGAGGCCGGCTTCACCGGCGAATACGAGACATATACGCCGGACCAACTCAGCACTGCCGTTGGTCAGACCCTCGGGCCCGAGGCGTCGAGTGAAGACGTCCAAAAAGTCGCCGAAGAAATCACCGACCGCGGCGGCGACGACGCCGAGGTCAAGATCGTACCGATCTTCTCCCTCGACGGCGGCAAGGAATCGACGACGGCTTTGTTCGCGATCAAGAGCGGCGGCGACGAAATCGGCTATGTCGACAGCTCGGGCAAATATTACAGCAGCTTCGACGAATTCCAGCACGAGAATCGCCTGTTCAGCGACAAAGGCAACCTGGTCATGGCCAAGGGCGGCGACATGTCGCTCGGCAAGGATGGCTTTTCGCTCGACGAACTCGAAGTGGCCGACGCACGCAAAGTGGATTTCTGGGACAA
The DNA here is from genome assembly GCF_055811535.1 of Mesorhizobium sp. WSM4816. Taxonomy (NCBI): domain Bacteria; kingdom Pseudomonadati; phylum Pseudomonadota; class Alphaproteobacteria; order Hyphomicrobiales; family Phyllobacteriaceae; genus Mesorhizobium; species Mesorhizobium sp. WSM4816. Next base: position 175,953 of record NZ_JBVVQR010000001.1, read on the forward strand.
GGCCAGCGACATAGGCTTAGGCCTTCTGGCGGGCGCCGCAACCATCGTCTCGTTCGTGCCGGGCGGCCAATGGGCCATTCCCATCGCCGTCGGCGCCGGTTCAATCCTTGGCGGCAAGGCTCTGATCAAAGAGGGTGATCACCTCCTGCAGGGCGGCGACTTCGACAGCCAGTCGGCCTGGAATGTCGCGACCGGCGTAACCGCATTCCTGCCCGTGGGCGCCGGCGCCCTGCGCACGTACGGCCTGGCAAAGACCGGCCTGTCAGGGCGCCAGGCTTTCGCGGGCGGCTTCGGGATGACCCACATGGAGAAGGCCAACTGGGGCATCGGCAGATTCCAGGTGAAGGTAGAGAAGGCCTCTTACGCCGATGACGTCTCGGCGTTCATGCAAAGCGGCAACAAGCTGACCAACGCTGCGTGGGGCCTCGATGCCGGCGCCGTGGTTACCGGTGTTCCGCTGCTCGGCAAATCGGTGGAAGATCTGGCGGCGCATGGCGGCGAGATGTCCCTGCTCGAGCTCGCCAACGCAATCGTGGGCATAGGTGTCGGCACTGTCGGCACGGGGCTGGGCGGCCGTTCGCTGTTGTCCAACATGCCTGGAACGGGCGGTACTCGGAGCGGAACTTTTCCGGATTCGGGGCCGCAACCGCGGGCCGTCTACGAGATGGGCGCTGACGGTGTCTACAGGCCGACCGGCGAGCAGGTCATGCCGGACCCGGATGAGATCATCATCGACGGCGATGTGGCCGGCGAAACATCCGACCAGCAGAGAGCCGGTTTCAGCGCCCGGGACGGTTTTGACAACGCGGGTGCGGCTAACCGGCCAACCGGTCCACGGGCGCTGCCGGCGGGCGTGTCCGATGGTCCGAATCCACCGCCACCCACGGGCGGCAAGGGTGATCCATCAGGCGACGGACAATCGTCGAGGCCGATGGTCGTGCATGAGCAAGGCACTGACGGCGTCTATCGTGCTACTGGTGAGCTGGTCTTCCATGATCCCAGCCACCCCGTTATCGAGGGGAGGGTTGTCAGCGCCCACGACGAGGGGCCGAGCGCCCGTTCGCGGCTCATCTGGGACCCGGCGACCAAGACGTTCACCGGCACGCTGGACCCGTCCGGAGCGAAGCCGTCGGAAGGTGGCGCCGAAGGCACCCGCCCGTTGATGCGCTACACTGTTGGCAACCGCCATACCGGCGAGATGCTCGTCGATTTCAACCTGCCGGAAGGGCAGCGTGTTGTCGCCATACCCGAACCCAAGGCGATCACGGCCGCGCCGGAGTCGGTGCCGGCTGCTGTCGAGCTCGACCCTTCCTTGCCGGTGCTTTATCTCGGCGCCGATGGCCGCTGGACAGCCGATCCGAACGCCCGCACCGAGCCACCGGCCGTGACGGACACCGATCACCCCAGCCCGGTTCGCCCCGACGGCACGCCGGTCATCAACAATCGCTCGTCAAACCCCTACAGCTTCGGCCAGACGATCGCTGCAGTCAAAGCCGGCCTGCGGCGCATCGGCACGCGTTACGCGAATACCGAACCCCGCTATGACTATCCGAAGCTCGGCGAACTGGTCGACAGCATCTATCACCGGCCGGTTGCGCAGGACGGCGTCACCGCCGGACAGGACATCTATGTCGAGGCCGACGGCAAATACCGGCCGGCCAAGGTCGTCGTCGCCGGCCCGCAGGCGAGCATGACCCGCGACATCGTCCCCGAAATCGTCCCATTGGGCGAGCATGCCACGGAGGCCGGCTATTTGGGTTCCGGCAAGACCGTCGAGCGCGCCAAGCGCGGTTCGATAACCACGCCGAACGGCCAGCTCAGGGTCAACACCCCGGCACGGGAAGTCCGTACGTTCAAACCTGCCGACAATCCGGAAGTCAGCCGTCGCTCGGCGCTCGGCGAAACCCTGGCCACGACCTTGCCGGCGCTTCCCGACGATGCGGCGACGCCCGCGCCGACATGGACGCCCGAGCAGCTGGAGCTCGTCGGCGACTACCTCAATTCCCTCGAACGTTCCAGCGATCCTGTCGTCCGCGATGCGGTGACCATGACCAGGGTGCAGCTCGGCGGCAGGAGCCTGCCTCAGTCCGGCACGGAGATGACGCCGGCTCAGCATCATGCGCTTGGCGAAATGCTCAACGCCGACCGCAACAGCCTGTTCACCGGCTCCAAGCCGGCCGGCCAGCTTTCGAAGAACGGCCTGACGACCCTCCAGGTGTTCAGCGCGCAGGGCAAGCTGCCGCATCTGTCGCCGGGAGAAGTGATCGACCAACTCGGCCTGTCGTCCGACGCCAGGCTGCCCGGCGGCGAGCAGTTCCTTACCGCCGGGGCGCTGCCGGGAGAAGCCGGCTGGACTGATGCCGGCCGTGGCATCGTCGGCGATTACCTCAAGGCGGCGTCACGCTCCACCGATCCGAACCTTGCCGCCGCGGCAAATGCCGCCTCGCCGTTTTTCAAGGGGCGCGCCACCAAGCCCGGCAAGGCGGTGACCGCCGCGCAGCAGGATGCGCTCATGCAGGTCCTGCAGGCCGACAGTGGCAGCACGTGGGTCTACGGTCCGAAGCTTCAGCCGGGCTCTTCGTTCAAACCCGCCGGCGACCTTTCGCCGGAGGGCCGCTATAATGAGAAGGTTCTGTCCGGCCACGACACCTGGACGCCATATCTTTGGCGAGAGATGCGCGGTTACGCCGCCAACCAGCAGAAATCCGCGGACCCTGCTGTCCGGTCGCTCGCACACGCGCTGGAGAACGCGCTGCCCCCAAGCAAGCCCAAGGCCGGGACCGAGATCAACAGCGAGGTGCCCGTCGTGCTGGAACGGTTGCTGGATGCCGACAAGGCGAGTTCTTGGCGCGCCCCGACATTCTTCACCGATGCACAGGGGGTCTGGCGGTCCGACCGCGCCACTGTTTCCTGGTTCCTGCAGGAACACGAAGCCAATGTCGTGGGTGGCCCCTTACTGAACGACGCGGCGACCAACGGCGCCTTGCTGGCTGCCGGGGCTATCCTCGGCCCCGACGGCCGCACGATCACTCTCGGCGGATCGATACTCGGCATCGGCCTCAAAGTGCCGCTGCCCAGCCGGCAGGTCTATGGCGAGCTCAGCCTGAAGAACAATGGCCCGGACGGCACCGGTTTCCTGCTCCCGGTCCACCCCAACGACGCGAACGGCCAGAAACTTTTCGTCAATGGATACCGGCCGAATTTCGCTTATGACGAGGCGGCGGCTCCCTCCGCCCAGTGGGTCGCATCGGCGCCGATGCTGTCGAAGAACACGTTCCAGAGCGAAAAAGCCACTGGCGTTTCACTGTCCATCGCTGGCTTCTCTGTGAGTGGGACCTACGTCAATCGCACGCTGCGCTATCTCGGCGGCGAAGGCGGCCGGCCGGGATATACGCACCGGGAGCCTGGCCCGCTCAGCCAACGAGCAGCCTCTTTCTGGGAGGAGGCGGCGAGAGGTGGCGCCAGCCACTATAGCTCCGAAGGCAAGGTGCCTGGTTTCGAGGATCGTCTCCTCTTCCGCAACTACAACGTCATTGCGCCCTTGGGAGGCGGCAAGGAACCCTGGCGCGGCAGCCCCGCCTTCGAGGGCGTTCCGCGCGAGACGGGCGCCGGGCCGCTCAACCGCCTGGACCGCACGGACCACGGCGCCGGTCTCGCCGTGAACTATGGGCCATTGCCGCTAACGACGGTGGAACTCGGCTCGGTGAGGAAGGATGTCGTCCCGCATGCCCGCACCGCCCGCGCGCATCCCGGATCCTCCGAAGGCGCGCAAAAGGTCTTCTCCGCGCTGGACACTTCGGGGGGGCGACTGACGCCGGACGTTCTGCAGCATCTCGACGCCTATCTCGCCGAGGTTGCGGCATCGCCGCACGGCGATTTGAGGTTCGCTGGTCAGCGCGTGCTGGATGTGTTCCCGGAACTGGGCGCGGCGCCATATCCGGACCAACTCGCCGGCGGACGGCCAGACGGCATGAGCCGGCCAGCATGGAAAGCGTTGCGGCAACAGCTGGACCAGCAGGCCCGCAGCGAACTGACGCCCACGCAGGCGCATTACCTCAACCGGCTGCTCGAACAGGATGTGCTGCACAATTCGCCGCCGACCCCGCCGGCACTGGGCTCGGGACGACCGGATGGAACCCCGCCGCCACTGGGCCTAGGGCCGTCGGATGACACCCCTCCGGCACTGGGCCCGGGGTCGTCGGAAAAAACGGTTCGGATCGTGGACGAGAATGGCGAAACGGCCACCGTGAGGTATCTCGGGACGCCGCCCAAGAGCGCGGAGAACGTATACGTGCCGCCTGCGGATGGTCCGCAACTCCGCGGCGACGACCCGACCTTGGCTCACAAGTCGCATATTCTGCATCGCGATCCGGAAACCGGGGAGCCGGTGGTGCTGCCCTGGATACGTGGGGCTTCCGATGACCATGTGCCGGGGAGCCTTCCCGAGGAAGGCAATCTGCCCGTCGACGGCGCCGGCGACCCCGCAAGACCCTTGCGCGGCAATGTCGGCCCCTATGTTTTCCGCGCCGATACACGCGCGCCGAGCGAGATCAGGGACGCCGGCGGCTTCTCGCCGCCGCCGCCGACCGGAATCTGGGTGGACAATCCGCAAGGCATCGTCCTGAGCAACTATGTGCTGGGCAATACCCATGGCCGTTTCGTTGGCACCAGCCAGTCGATCTCGGGCGCCAAGGCTTTCGTTTCGGAAGAGTCACGGGCCGCGCGGCAGCAGGGCCATACCTATCTCTACACGCTCAATCCGAGTAGACCGCGCCTCCACGTCCCGACCGAGTTCGAGGCGATGGGCCGGCCGGTCAGCGACAGCATGGCCCGCGTCGACGAGACTGCAATCGACGGCAGCATACCATGGAACGAGGTCCATGGCTGGCGGATGATGGATCCGGACGGCAATTTCGTCGGTGAGTTCACGCGCAATGAGGATGCCGTCGCGCCTGGCGGATCGACACAAAAACGCCCGCAGGTGATCTTGCGGCCGGCCGACGAGTTCTGGGATGCGCCAGAACAGGCCGAAGCGCCGCCGCCGCCAGTGGCCGCGGTGGTCGGCCACGAAGCCCCGGCCGTGGCCGGCGAAACGCCGCCGACAGAGAATAGTGCTGCCGAAACGCCGACAGCCGCGACATGGCCGCCGGCGCCTGACCGGGGCAGGGCGGTTTTTGACCCCGTCAGCGGAAACATCATCAGCCTTGAGCTTCCGGCGAGTTTCGCCGCGGAGCCGGGATTTGCCGAACCTGTGCGGGCACCGACCGGGCCGGAGGTCAGAGCGCTTGCGGCCGATAAGATTGCCGGGCTGACCGGTCCGCAATTGCACGCCATCAAGCCGGAGAACATCGCCAAGCTGGCGCCTGAGCAGGTGGCTGCGCTGAGCCCCGAGCAGATCCGGCAGTTGACGTTCGATCAGCTTGCCGCGCTTCCACCGAAGCAGTTGCGGGCGCTGGGTGGCGAACAGCTCCAGGCGATCAGGCCAAGCAAATTGCAGGCTGTTGCCTCTGGCCGGATCACCGGCTTGCGGCCGGATCAGGTCGCGGCCTTCTCGCAAGAGCAACTCGCCGGATTGACCATCGAGCAGGTGCGCAAGCTGACGCCCGACCAGATCGCCAAGCTCAGTGACGAGCAGCGCAACGCCCTTACGCCGGAACAGGTCACCGCCATGCGGCCTGCCCAATTCAGCCATCTCAATGCCACCCAGTTTGCGGCGCTGGACCCAGCTCTCGTCGCGGCACGCAATCCTGCGACAATGGCAAAGCTGTCTCCACGCCACGTCTCGGCACTGACGCGGGAGCAGCTTGACGCTCTGACCATTCATCAGATCGAGGCGCTGACGAAACAGCAGATAGCGGCGCTGACGCCGAAGCAGCTTGGCGAGTTGAGCCCCGGCCAGTTGCGCAAGTTCACGCCCAGGCAATTTACCTGGATGTCGACGGAGCAAACGAACGCGCTTTCGGTGCTGCAGATGACCACTTATCGGGCGACCCACAAGAAGATCATGACGCCGGATCAAACTGCGGCCGTCGATCAGGCACTGACCCTCGCCCGCATCAAGGAGAACGTGCAGTTGGTCGCGACCTTTGGTCCAATGGCCGGCTCCTCCTACACGGTATGGCAGATACTGCCACCGCATTGGGCCGCGACGGCTGCGGGCGTTGCGTTCGGCGTGCGCGGCATCGTCTTCAGCGCGCAATCGGTCTTTCCGAACGCCACGGCAAATCACAAGCCGCTGGGACGCGCCCTCAATGCCGCGAGCGGGGCGTCGTTCATCTTCTCGTCTCCAGGCTCGGCCGCCGGGCTGCTGCGCGGCGACAATGTCTGGTTGAACGGCTCCTTCTCGCTGGGCAATGTGATCTACGGCACGAAATCCGCGCTGCAGTCGATCGCCGGACGGCCGGTGTTGCGGAACGTGGCCGAGCATCTGGCCGGTCCTGGTTATGTCTTCGGCTCCCTTCTCTACACGGCACAGAACCTGCACTCGCCGCTGGCCGCGACGGCGGGCGCCTTGTTCACCGTCGGCAGCGCCGAGTTCTGGGTGTCGGCCGCGCGCACCGATCTGCTCAACCGCCGGGCCGTGCCGAGGACGCCAGAGCAGATCGACGCCCGGGCAAAGTCCGACGCGCGCTGGGGGATCGCCGATCGCATCGCGCTTGGCGTGACCTTCGGCGTCGGCATGCTGCTGTTTGCCTGGGATACGCTGGACGACCAGCCATGGAACACCGGCAAGACGCCGCCGACCGACCCGACCGCGCCGGGCGACGCACCTTCCGGCGTCGATGGCGCGCTATCGGACAAACAGACCGCGCCGGGTAACGATCCTTCCGGTGTCGAGGGCGCGCCGCCGGACGAACAAACCGAGCAGCCTGATCCCGGGACGCAAACCCCGCCGCAGGACTTCCCGCAACTCGCCGTGCTGGCCGATTACGGCCTGAACTTGCGGACCCAGCCTGACGGGGATTCGACCGTGGTGACGGTTCTGCAACCCGGGAGCTTCGTCGAGCAGACCGCCGCGCCTTCGGCAGACGAGTCAGGGGAGGCCTGGATACCGGTCGAAGGTTTCGGGCCGGACGGCGAAATGCATAGTGGCTGGGTTTCCGGCGATCATGTCGAGGCGCACGCCCACGGCAGCAGCAACCCTGCGGGCCGCACCAATCCAACGCTGGAGCAAGACGGCTACCAGTGGGTCGAGGTCAAGAACGGCGACAGCATTCGCCTGATCGCCAGGACCCATTCTGCTGACGTGGCCGAGACGGTGGTGCTCAACATGGACCATATAATGAGCCCGGATGTGATCTTCTCAGGCGACCGCATCTACCTGCCGGCCACCTTGGTCGGCTGAGAAACCGCGGGCCTGAGCTTGTCGGTTCTCGCAGCATAGGCATGCGCAACGCAGCCGGCCAGCTTTGCCGCCCGCTCCGCTATCGGATTGGAGGGTTCGGAAGAGTAGGAGGCGGTGAACTGCAGGTCGGACGGGTGCCATTCGCATTCGACGATGCGCAGTTTTCCGCTTGCGAGATAGTCCTGGACGACTCCCTCGGGCAGCGAGGCTATGCCGATCCCGTTGAGTGTCATCGTGATCGAAGCGGCCAGCGAATTGGCCGGAAAGATGCGCGGCGTCTCTTCGAATTCGCCGGTGAGCTTGCGGTAGAGTTCGCTGTAGGGTCGCGTGGTGCGGGCGTAGCTGATGATCGGAAACTGCATCAGGTCGTTCAGCGTCACATTGCGCCGGTTGGGCAATTCCAATTGCGGCGAGCAGACCCAGACAAGCGGGAAGGACGGCATCTCGATATTCTCGATGCTGTACTCCAGGACAGGGCCCATCAGCACCGCAAGATCGAGCCGGTGTGACATGAGTTCGTTGCGAAGGGTCGTCGTCGCATCGACGACGATGTCGGTATCGACAAGCGGAAAGTTTGCCTTCAGTGCCGTGAGGAAATCCGGCAGCCAGGTGTGCACGATCGTTTCGGCGACCCCAAGCCTCAGCACCCTGGTCGTCTCTGAAGTCTCTGACAGAGAACTGGCCATCAGTTGCAGCCGCTCGGCGACGCGCAGGACCCGTTGGGCAGGCGGCAGCAGCCGTTGTCCCTCGGCGGTCAGCCTGACCGTGCTGCTCTGCCGCTCGAACAGCTTGGCGCCAAGCGCTTCCTCCAGCCCGGCAATTCGGGTGGACACCGCCGGCTGTGTGGTATTCAGGCGTTCAGCCGCCCTGCGAAAGCTTCCGAAGGTCGCCACCAGGAGAAAGGTTTCGAGCTGCTTGATGTTGAAAGGTATCACGACTGGGAATCACTCATTTGCGGCTTTCGGGAACGGCCATCAATGCCGCACAATGATCTGGCTGCCGATCTTCACGCGGTCATAAAGATCGATGACGTCATCATTGGTCATGCGAATGCAACCGGAGGAGTTGGCCAGTCCGACGGTCCATGGCTGGTTGGTGCCGTGGACGCGATAAAGCGTGTTGCCGATATACAATGCGCGCGCGCCCAGTGGATTGTTCGGCCCTCCCTCGACATGCACGGGCAGGAAGCGGCCATTTGACGCTTCCCTGGATCGCATTTCGGCCGGCGGCCGCCAATCTGGCCAGGTCTTCTTGGCCGAAATCGTATCGCGGCCGGACCATCCCAATCCCTCCTTTCCAACGCCCACCGCGTATCGCAGCGCCCTGCCGTTGCCCAAAATGTAGTAAAGCCGCCGCTGCGTGGTGTCGATAACGATCGATCCCTTCGGTTGAGCCTCGCTGAAATGCACGATCTCCCTGGGGATTGCCGACCAATCGCGCCGGGTTTCGGCATCGGAAGGCTGGTCGGGAGCGGAAGGGGAGACCAGCACATTTCTTGCCGGATCGTAAGTCCAGCTGCGTGGGTCATAACCGCTATTCGATTGGGCCTGCGCCGGCGCCATCGCGGCAATCGATAGGGCAGCGATCAGAAATGCACGCAACCTCTGGTTAAGGCGCGGGACAACCCGGGCTTTGCGTCCCGCAACCTTGACGGGAACAGGCAAGTTCGCAAGCAGAATCATGATTGCCGCCAAGACCGATCTCTCTTCTGCATCCAGGCGTTCAGCTGGCGATCACCTGATTCCAGCGCGCACCATATCGCTTTGCAAGCGGTTCGCAACGTTTGGCACCAAATGCTCGTTCGCATTCCAATTGGACTTCCAATTCAGCAATGTGCACGATAGAGTGAATCGGCGGGTAAACCATGCAATCAGCGACGCGAGCATCGCTCGTGCGTCTCTTTGCGATAGGACCAATTTTGACGGGACGCGACACCTGCCATGCGGATCGGTTCTCGGGAGCCAGGGCTGCTTTTGTCGCTTGCGGTCTTGCGATGATCCTGGCGTTCAGCCTTGCCTCGTCGCAGGCCAACGCCGCCGAACCGCGCTGGCCTGCCGGCCCGTACAAATACATCACCGTCGATCAGTCGGTGGCCGATGCGCTGGTCGAGCTGGGCCGCAACATGCGGGTGCCCATGCGTGTCAGCAAACTCGTAAAGGGACGTTTAAGCGCCGGCATGCCGGTTGGAACGGCCCGCGAGTTCCTGCAGGAGATTTGCGATCGATACGGGCTGGTCTGGCATTTCGATGGCATCGTCATGAACGTCGCGACCGAAGCTGAGGTCCGGACGGAAATGATCGCGCTTGATGCCAACACGGCTGCCGGTGCGGAAGATCGGCTTTCGCGGCTGGGCGTCGTCGACCCGAAGTTTCCGATCAAGGTGTCCAGGCAGGACGATGTTGTCTCGGTATCGGGGCCGCCGTCCTATGTCGAACTTGTCAGGAAAACACTGGGAGTTCCTGCGGCGCCGAGCGCGAAGCAGGATGTTGGCAAAGTTGTGCCGGTCCGCGTTTTCCGCGGCAGGCAGGCGGAGGCGCAGAATGTTCCCTCCGGCAAACCGAACTAAGCAAGCAGGAGGGCAAGTTCATGCAAATCGCGCCGATTGGAGCCCTGGAAGCCACGCTGGCGAACTTGACCACCAGCATGGCTTCGCAGCAGCCGATCACCGCCGGCGCGACAGCGCAGCCGGGTAACCGGATGGTGGGTGCCAATCAGGAAAAACAGGATGCCGCGAAGGTTAGTATGCCTGAACGCGGTGATGTCGCCGCGCGGGCAGGCCAGCAGGTGGCGCAGTCGTCTTCGGGAGCCAATCCGACGATGGCCGGACAATCGTCCAAACTGGAAAAGACCGAGCCGATCGCCGAACACAAGCTGTTCGACTATCTGGCCGAGGTGGAGAAGGCTGGGGGCGGGGCGCTCACGGATCCGTCTGCATTGTTCGGTTCTGCGGTTCAGTCGCTGGAAGGGACCATGCAGCAGGTCCAGAGGGCCCTTGGCCAGGCAAATGCCCCCCAGGCAAATGCCCCCCAGGCAAATGCCCTTGTGAGTGCTGAAACGGCCGCCATGCAGGATGGCGCCGGCAAGACCGCCCCGTCAGGCAATGCCCCGTCAGGCAAGGAAGACGAAAACGCCACCGCAAAAAATGCCGAGCAATTGCTCGAACGATCCATTTCGGTGATGTGGGCAGCCGCCAATCTCGAAGTGGTCACAAGCAGCGTAACGGCCGTTACGTCGTCCACCAGCACGCTGATTAAGCAACAGTAAGCCTACGGAGTGTTCGTGCACACGATAACCTTGCCGCGGCGGTCGACACTATTGAAACGATGCGGCGTCCGGTGCCGCGTCGCGCTCGTCGTGGTAAGCATGCTTGTGCTCCAGGCGTGCTCGGTTGAGCTGTATTCCGACCTCAACCAGCGGCAGGCCAACGAGATCGTGGCCACGCTGATGCGTCATGGCATCCCGGCCCAACGCGAGGCGGGCAAGGACGGCAAAATGACGGTTTCCGTACAGAAGGACCGTTTCGCCGAAGCCATGGCGATTCTCGACGAAAGCGGGTTGCCCAAACAGGAATTCCAGACGCTCGGCGACGTGTTCAAGCGCGACGGGCTGGTATCCTCGCCGGTCGAAGAGCGCGCGACGATGATTTATGGCCTGAGCCAGGAACTGTCGCAGACGATTTCGGACATCGACGGCGTGCTTTCCGCGCGCGTTCATCTCGTCCTGCCCGAAAACGATCCGCTGAGACAGCGGCTGGTGCCATCGTCCGCCTCCGTTTTCATCCGGCATCGCGCATCCGTTCCGATGAATGAGCTGATCCCTCAGGTCAAGATGTTGGTGGCCAAAGGCATCGCCGGGCTGACTTATGACAATGTGTCCATCACGCTCATTCCGGTGACTGCGGCGGTTCCCGAGCACGCAACCGGCGAGCCAGGTTTCACGACGTTCCTCGGCCTCTGGCTGCATCGCGACAGCGTCGCCGCCGCGATGTGGCTGTTTTACGGCATGATGGTGGCTATAGCGGCGCTGGCTGCCCGCCTGGCTTACGTCCAGTGGTATCGACGACCCGGTGTTTATGCGCTCGACGCTTCGGCAATGCCGGTGAAGAAGACATGATCCAGACCGGCTCGAAGCGAACTGCCAGCAGCCCGGAATGGCAAACATTCATGTCCAATCCCGCATTCTATGCGGATGCGGCCCGGCTGGCGCAGTGCTTTGATGGCACGGTCGGCGAGGCCGCCTGCGAGCGCATGTTGCGCTCGCAGCGCCTGCATCAGCGATTGTCAGTGCTTCTGCTCGACCGTTACGGCCTCAGCGGCGCCGTCGCCAACGAACCAGCCGATGAGACAGACCTGGCGATTGCCTTGTCGTCGGCTGAGGAGTTGGAGGAACTTGCGCTTCGCGCCGGCGCGATCTACTGGGCCGGCAGTCTGGCCGCCGTCATTGATGGACGACAAGCCGCCGCGTTGCAGGCAGCGCTCGGCGCGGAAATCTGCGCTTTCGCAGTCGCCAACCGCGATCTGGCCGGCCCAATGCAGCCGTTGGAGCCGCTTGAAGACATTCATCGTCGTGTCCATGCCGACGGCCTGCGTTGCCTTGGCGCCTGGTGTCAGGCGATGCCGGGCGAAACGAACATGCGGGTCCGCCTCAAGCTGATGCCGCATGAACTTGTCGACCAGCCGACAGCCGAACCATTTGCCAAAACTGGTCCGGCGATTGTTCGACGGGCGATGGGTTAGGCGAGATGGTCGAACCGGGCAAAGTGACCACTGCCGTGCCGAGGCGCCCCGTCGCCCGCATCCTGCGCGCTGCCGAGGCACGCGCCTGGCAGGATGGGCACGCCTTTCTCGACGAGGCCAGGCGTGATGCGCAGCAGTTGCGTGACGCCGCTCGGCGAGCCTATGCGGCCGAATATGCGCAGGGTTATGAAGATGGCAAGGCGCGAGGCGACGCGGATGCCGCGCGTTTGGTGAGCGAGACCGCGGTCAAGGTCGATCGCTATCTCGGTGGGCTGGAAGCCGAAATCATCACTCTGGCTCTCGATGTGGTCAGGCGCGTGCTGGGAGAATTCGACGCGAGCATGCTGGTCGCCAAGGCGGCCGCGCAGGCAGTCACTGAAATTCGCCGCGCCAAATATCTAAAAGTCCGACTTCATCCTGCTTCCGTTAACAGAGTTCGCGACGAACTGAACGCGGTCCTGCGCGAGAGTGAGTTGGGCATGACGATCGAGATCGACGCCGACGATACGGTGGCGACGGACGCCTGCATCCTCTCGACCGACATTGCCGTCATCGACGCCAGCATCGAGGCACAGCTCAACGCCATTGCCGCTGCGATTTCATCAAAGGCCGAGGCGGCGGCATGACAAGTCCCGCCACTAGGCTCGAGAGCCGCCTCGCATCGATCGTTCCGAACCTGCGTTCTGGCCTGCGTGAAGATGCCAGCCGGCCCAGGAAAGGGCGAGTACGGCGGGTCACCGGCACGGTCATTCACGCGACGGTGGAGGAGGTTCGGATCGGCGAGATCTGCGAACTCGTCGATCCCAGGACCGGCACGGCGACCAAGGCGGAAGTCGTTGGGCTCATGGACGAGATGGCGATCCTTGTGCCGCTTGGCGATCTCACCGGCCTTTCAAGCCTCACCGAGGTCATTGCGACCGGAAAGACCCAGACGGTGCCTGTCGGGCCTGGCCTGCTTGGTCGGGTGATCAGCGCGTTCGGCGAGCCATTGGATGGCAAGCCGCTTGCGCCGGATGGCATTACCGGCAGCTATCCGGTCAACGCCTATCCGCCGTCGCCGCTGGAGCGCAGTTTGATTTCCGAGCCTATCCAGCTCGGAATCCGCGCCCTCGATGGGCTTCTCACCTGCGCGCGTGGGCAGCGCGTCGGCATCTTCGGCGAGCCTGGCGTCGGCAAGTCGATCCTGCTTTCGGATATCGTCAGCGGCACCGACGCAGATGTTGCCGTGGTTGCGCTTGTCGGCGAACGCGGACGTGAAGTGCGCGAATTCATCGAGCATCAGCTCGGGCCGGAAGGGCTGGCGCGCGCGGTCATCGTCGTCGCGACCTCCGACCGGCCGGCGATCGAGCGCGTCAAGGCCGCCTATGTGGCAACCAGCATTGCCGAATATTTTCGCGACCAGGGCAAGCATGTGCTGCTGGCAATGGACAACATCACGCGGTTTGCCCGTGCGCAGCGCGAGATTGGCCTCGCTTCAGGCGAGCCGCCGACGCGTCGCGGTTTTCCGTCTTCGCTTTTTGCTGTTCTGCCCCGATTGCTTGAGCGCTCAGGGCCTGGCCGCGTCGGCTCCATTACAAGCCTCTACAGCGTTCTTCTCGAGGGCGATGGCACGCTGGACCCGGTTGCCGAAGAAATCCAGGCGCTTCTCGACGGCCACGTCTTTCTGTCGAACGAGCTTGCGCAGCGCAACCATTTCCCGGCCATCGACGTGCTGCGCAGCCGCAGTCGCCTCATGGACACGGTGGTGCCGGCCGAGCATCGGTCGGACGCCGGCCGCTTGCGGGAGCTGCTCGCCCGCTACGCCGACGTCGAATTGCTGCTGCGCGTCGGCGAATACGAAAAGGGCAGCGATGCGGTGGCGGACGAGGCGGTGGCGAAGATCGACGCCATCAACGCCTTCCTGCGACAGCCGTCCGCCACCCACGAGACAATCGAGCAGACACGCGAACGCATGCGGGGGATCGTCAATGAAAGATCGTGACACGATCGCACGATTGCGCGACCTTAGGCGCCACGGTGAACAGCGCGCAAACGAATTGGTCACAAGGCGATACGCCGCTGCGCAGCGGGCCGCCGGGGCGGTTCAGGAGGCGGCCGCCGCGGTCAGCGAACACCTGCAGCAGACAGCCGACGCTGAGGATGCAGCATTCGCTTCGCTTGTCGGGCAACCGGTGAAGGCCGCCAGCCTTTACCGGCTTCAGGGACAGTTCGAGAACGCCGCCAGGCAAACCGAAAAACTTCGGGAAAACGAGAAAATGGCCGGCGTCACCGAGCAGCGACGCAAAACAGAGCTATCGGCCGCCCGCAACGATCATCACGCCAGCATGAAGGCGGTGACGAAGCTGGACGGGCTTTTGGAGTATCTGGCCAAACGCACTGCGCGCCGCAGCCTGGCGCTTGCCGAGCTTTCCGAGGAAGACGAGTGCAGTCCACTGCGCTTGCCCACAGAACGATAGTCCAATCCGTGATCGTGAATATGGAAGTGTGATGCCTCAGGCCTTGGCGTCGGCAAAAAAGAAAGCGCGCGCAGAACCGGTGAGACGCACACGCTCGAGCGTTGGCGAGCCGCTGGCATTGGAATCTGTTGCGGCTGGAGAGGTTGAGGCATTGAACGCCTTCTACCGTCGCCGTGCTCCCGCGCAGATCACGATTGCCGGGAAAACCATGGCGCTCGCCGCCGTCTGGCCGGCGCCCAACCCTGTGGACCAGCCAATATGCACGATTGCGTTCACTCTCGGAGACATGGCGGGCAAGTTGCGCCTGCCGTTCTCTGTTGTCGAACGAGGTCTTGCCAAGGCTGACGAGCTGATCGACCTGAAACGACTGGCGCCCGCTCACGCCGCACTGCTGCTGGAGTCCGAATTCGAAAAGGATCTCGAATGGATCGAGAGCAAGCTGGGCGAGACGATCGCTATTACGTCGATCGAACAAGAAGACAGCGTTCTGGACCAAACCGCGTTGGCTTTCGTCCTGACCGGCAAGGACGAAACCATCGATTGCGCCTTGCACACCGACAGCGTCGATCTGGCGGTGCGGGTCGGGGGCTTTCTCGACGCGATCGGCCAAGCAAGACCTCCGGTTCCTGCCGAATTCCCGTTGCCCGTCTGCCTCTGGCGCAACGCGCTTACAATCAGCCACGGTGATCTTCAAAGCCTGCAACCTGGCGATGTGGTGCTTTTCGATGACGAAGAGGAAGACGCGGCATTGGTCATTGCCGAGCGGCTTTATGCCCCGGCGGTGCTGACTGCCAGCGGGCCGCAACTGCTTGCCGCGCCGACTGCAATCGCTGGATCGAAATGGGAGTGGACCATGAACCAAGACACGCCGCCGCACGCCGATCAGGTATTGGAGGAGGCAACTCTGGACGAGCTGCCGGTTGCGCTTGCCTTCGAACTCGGCCGCACGGCGATGCCTCTCGGCGAGGTAAGGCAGCTTGCGCCCGGCGCCATCGTTCCGCTCGCCAATGTGACGAAGGAGACGGTCGACATCATCGCCAATGGCAAACGCGTCGGCCGTGGCGAGATCGTGCGGATTGGGGAGAGCCTGGGCGTGCGGATCGCCCGCATGTTCGACAATGCTTGACAATTCGCCCAACCTGCTTGGGATCCTGATTGCCGTCGGCTTCGTCGGTCTGCTGCCGCTGGCAGTCGTCACCATGACCGGATTCCTGAAGATCTCGGTCGTGCTGTTCCTCATCCGCAACGCGCTCGGCGTCCAGCAGATGCCGCCCAATCTGGTCCTCTACGGCATAGCGCTTGTGCTCACGGTCTATGTCACGACGCCGTTGCTGAGCGAGATGTCGGGACGGCTTCAGGAAGGGCAGGTTCAGTTCCAGACGACCGACGACCTCGCCAGGGCGGCGCAACTGGTGAGGGAACCATTGCAGCAGCACCTGATCAAGTTCACCCAGCCGGAAGAGCGGCAGTTCTTTCTCGATGGGACGAACCGCCTGTGGCCGGAACAGGCACGACAAGATCTGAAGGACGACGATCTTTCGATACTTGTTCCTGCCTTTGTCGCGTCCGAGCTTACGCGGGCGTTTGAAATCGGCTTTCTGCTTTATCTTCCGTTCCTCATCATCGACATCGTCGTTGCCAACATCCTGATGACGCTCGGCATGATCATGGTCTCGCCGGTCCTCATTTCGGTCCCGCTGAAACTGTTCCTTTTCGTGGCGATAGATGGCTGGTCGCGGCTGATGCACGGCCTGATCCTGAGTTACGTCTGACGCCGCTGGGAGGTTTGCATGAGCAATGACTTCATCCTGGCGAAGGTCCAGGGCGCGCTGCTGACGGTGCTGTTCGCGTCAGGCCCGGCGATCATCGCGGCGCTGGCCGTTGGCATCCTGGTCGGGCTGGCCCAGGCGCTGACGCAAATTCAGGACCAGTCGCTGCCGCAGACGATCAAGCTTGTCGTGATCCTGCTGGTCATCATCGTCTTCGGCCCGCTGCTTGGCCAGCAGATCGCCGAGCAGGCCTCGACGGCGCTGGACGAATTCCCCGTCGTCACGCGTTGAGGCGCGCGGATGCCGGTCGAACCCTTCTTCGCGTCGGTCAAGGAGCTACAGTTGTTTCTTTTGGCGGGAGCTTTCGCGCTCGCCCGCATGACCGGGTTCATGCTGCTGATGCCGCTCTTTTCGCGCGTGCCGCTGTCGAGCCTTCTGCGCAACGGCGTTGCCCTGGCGCTGGCGGTTCCGATCTTTCCGATGATCGTCGACAGACTGACAAACACCGACATCGCGACGACGATGATCGTCGCCTACATGCTCAAGGAGGTCGTCGTTGGGGTAACGCTCGGGCTGGCGATGGGCATTCCGTTCTGGGCGGCCGAGGCCGCCGGCGATATCCTGGACCTGCAGCGCGGCTCGACGATGGGGACGCTGATCGACCCGATGATGACCCATGAGACGAGCGCCACCGGCACCTTGCTCGCCGTCATCATGGTCACGGTCTACCTGGCCGCCGGCGGCCTCGAGCTTTCTTTGACCAGCCTCTACGACAGCTATGGCCTGTGGCCGATCGACCAACTTCTGCCGGTGTTCAGCAAGGATGCAGCCGTCATCTTCCTCGATCTCTTGAACCGCATTCTGATGATGGCATTGACCCTGGTTTTCCCGCTCATCATCAGCATGCTGTTGTCCGACCTTGTGCTGGCCTTTTTGGCGCGCGCCTCACCGCACCTCAACGTTTTTGCGCTTTCGCTGATCGTGAAGACGCTGGTGTTTAGCCTCGTCTTTGTCCTCTATTCTGCTTTCCTGCTCTTCTACATGGAGCGCGACCTTGGCTTCCTTCACGAGGCAGGCCGACAGATAGAAGCGATCGGCTGCCGCAGCTGTTAATGACACCAGGAAGGTTTGCGCAGGCGTCGGTCGCAAGATGAAGCAATCGTTGGCCGGCCAATAAATACAATTTATCGTTGAGGAAAGATTCTGACAATTTGACAAGCAGCCGAGCCGCCAACGATCTTACGCCCTCCCGACCTGTCTCTGAACCGGAAGCCATGGCTCGCCTGACCACTTCACCGATCTTCGAGGACCTGCGACTGGTCGATGCGGACAGGCTGCGCAGGCTTGTCAGAATGGGCGCCTATGAGGGGCATACAGGGGGGCTGGCGCACGGTAAGCTCCAGGCCAATGTTGTGATCGTGCCGCGCAGCTTTGCCTGCGATTTCCACCAGTACTGCATCCGCAACCCGAAACCCTGTCCATTGGTCGGCGTTAATCGCGCCGGCAGCCCATTGATCCCGGCGCTGGGCGACATCGACATCCGCACCGATGCCCCCCAGTACAACATCTATCATTTCGGCGAGCTGACCCGTCGCAGGACGGACATCATCGACCTGTGGCAGGATGATTTTGCCGCTTTCGCGCTCGGCAGTTCGCTGACCGTCGAAGCTGCACTTGCCGAAAAGAAACTGAGCCGCATCGGCTGCGGCAAGGCCTCGCCCAAGTTTCGAACCAGGATTCAGACGTGCCGCGTCGGACCGTTTGGTGGCGAAATGGTCGTCTCGATGCGTCCGATAAGCCGTTGCGATGTCGACAGGGTTCGCGCTCTCACCGCACGCTTCCCGCATGCCCACGGCTCTCCCATCCATGTCGGAGATCCCACGCTCATCGGAATAGCCGATTTGATGGCTCCCGACTGGGGCGATGCGGTCAAAATCATCGACGGGGAGGTCCCTGTATTCTGGGCCAGCAGCATCACCGTACAGGATGCACTTGCTCGTGCCGAGCTGGCGACCTCGATCACGGTATCGCCGGGGCACATGCTGATCACCGATGTCGATGCACGAGCCGACGCGGGCGCTTTCAAGGTCTTTTAGCAGTTCTTCATCACCGGTCAGCGGTAATGCTATTCGAGATGCGAAATGCGGTGAGGTCGGTCTCGATCTGCCTCACCACATCTTCGATCATGTTGCAGTTGGCCAACCTTATGCACTCGAGGCAGTAAAGCTCCCCGGCAAGTGCTCCCACTACGTGATAACCATTTGGTAACCTTCCGAACTCGAAAGTGAGAAAGTGCTGGCTCCTTTTTCCATCGATAGATGTTAGGGCTGCTATCGAGCGAGACAAAGGAGAAAGGACCGGGATGGCCACGGTACTGAACGCCAAAGGCGTTCCACTTCCCTACAGCGGATCCTCCGTAAGGTGGTATTCGGCGACGAGTTCCAGCTCAACACTTTATGGCAGCACATACAACGACTCGATGTATGGCGACGGTAACGTCACCGTCACAATGCGTGGCGGCAAGGGCGACGACATCTATTATCTGTATGCCGCGAAAAACAAGGCGGTCGAGCTGTCCGGCGAAGGGGTGGACACCATCTCGACCTGGATGAGTTACAAGCTCCCGGCCAATTTCGAGAACCTGACGGTCACCGGCGACAAACGCTATGCTTTCGGCAACGAGCTGAACAACATCGTTACCGGCGGCTCCGGCCAACAGACGCTCGACGGCTTGCAGGGCGATGACGTGCTCAAGGGCGGATCCGGGGCGGACATTTTCGTCGTCAACCCCGGCAACGGCAGTGACCTGATCCTGGACCTTGGCGCGACGGATACGGTTCGCGTCGGGAGCTACGGCTTCACCTCTTTCGAAGAGGTGCGCGCCAACATGGTCCAGTCGGGAGCCAACGTCCGCCTAAATCTGTCCGACGGCGAGTTTCTCGTCTTCGCCAACAAGACCATCGGCGATTTCACCGCAAGCCAGTTCAAGCTGGCCGTGGACAGGTCGGCCCTGGAACTGACCTTTTCGGACGAGTTCGATACGTTGGACCTGTGGAACGGCTCGAGCGGCACCTGGGATTCGAATTACTGGTGGGGGGCCGAGAACGGCAGCACGCTCACGAGCAACAATGATCTTCAATGGTACATCGATACCGACTACGCCCCGACACGCTCCGTCAATCCATTCAGCATCGAGGACGGCGTTCTCACCATTACCGCCGCCCGGGCTCCTGAGGCGATCCGTCCCTATATAAATAACTACGAATACACGTCAGGGTTGCTGACGACCTACGAATCCTTCGCGCAGACCTACGGCTATTTTGAAATTCGCGCCGACATGCCCGAAACACAAGGGGCGTGGCCGGCCTTCTGGCTTCTCCCGGCGGACGGCTCCTGGCCACCGGAACTGGACGTCATCGAGATGTTCGGTAAAGATCCAAACAAGCTCATCCTGACAGGCCACTCGAACGCGACGGGAACGCATACAACAGTAGGCACGACGGCCTATGCCGCGGATACCGAAGGGTTCCACACATATGGCGTGCTTTGGACAGAAGACGAACTCGTCTGGTATTTCGACGACGTCGAAGTCGCTCGTGCCGCAACGCCTGCCGACATGCATGACCCGATGTATATGCTGGTGAATATGGGGATCGGTGGCCAGGCGGGAGAGCCCGCCGACGAGCTTGCGACGCCTGCGGAAATGCAGATCGACTACATCCATGCCTATGCGTTGCAAGACTGGGTTATCTAACATTTGACTGGGCTCGGCACCGACACGTTCGTCATCATTTCGGGCGCAGCCATTGCCGCCTGAAACCGAACTGGAACTGATGTGAAGGCGACGTCGCATCCCATTCCACCCGAGCCGCCGCGCACAACACTCGCGGCGGTTTTGGCTTCTTTCCGTCGTGCATTGGGCGGAATTGCGTTGATGAGCGGCGTCGTCAATGTCCTGGCGCTGACCGGCTCGTTCTTCATGCTGCAGGTCTATGATCGTGTCATACCTGGCCGCAGCGTGCCGACGCTCGTCGGGCTTGCAATATTTGCCGGCACACTTTTCGTTTTTCAGGGCGTTCTCGAACTCATCCGGTCGCGTTTGCTGGTGCGCATCGGAATGGCGCTGGACGCGCGCTTGAGCGGACAGGTCTATGCCGCCCTCATGCGTTTGCCGCTGCGCACCAAGCTCGCAGGCGACGGCCTTCAATCCTTGCGGGATCTTGACCAGGTGCGATCGTTCATGTCGAGTGCCGGTCCGACCGCGCTTTTCGACCTGCCGTGGATGCCGCTCTACCTCTCTATCTGCTTCCTGTTCCACTTCTGGATCGGCATGACGGCGCTGGCCGGCGTGGTTATTCTGTTCAGCCTGGCATTGCTTGCCGAAATACGCACGCGAGAGCCCGCCAGAAAGGCAAACAGTCAAGCGGCAGCGCGCAATACACTTGCCGAAGCGACACGTCGCAATGCCGAGGTTCTGCAGGCCATGGGCTTTGGCTCGCGCATCGCCGAGCGCTGGTCAGGGATCAATGCCGGCTACCTCGACACCAATGCAACAGCCAGCGACCTTGCCGGGACGCTCGCAACGATCGCGAAGATCCTGCGCATGATGCTGCAATCGGGCATCCTGGCGATCGGCGCCTATCTGGTCATCCATCAGGAAGCGACCGGCGGCATCATGATCGCCAGTTCGATCATGATGAGCCGGGCGCTCGCACCGATCGAACTGGCTATCGCCCACTGGAAGGGCTTCGTCACCGCCCGCCAGGCCTGGGCCCGCTTGACCCAGCTTTTGGTCTTGCTTCCCGAAACTGCGACAAGTGTTTCGCTGCCTGCTCCGAGATCTGCTCTTTCGGTCGAAAATATCAGTGTCACACCGCCGGGTGAGCGCCGGATGGTCGTGCAGGACGCCACCTTTGCATTGGAACAGGGCGTCGGCCTCGGCATCGTCGGGCCAAGCGCTTCGGGCAAGTCATCGCTCGTTCGGGCAATTGCCGGGATATGGCTGCCAATCCGCGGCACCGTCAGGCTGGACGGCGCAACGCTCGACCAGTGGTCGCCGGAAGAACTGGGCAAGCATGTCGGCTACCTGCCTCAGGATGTGCAACTGTTCGACGGCACCATTGCCGAGAACATCGCGCGCTTCGAACCGCAAGCGCCCTCGGACAAGATACTGGCGGCTGCGCGCGCGGCCGGCGTTCATGATCTCGTCATCCACCTGCCGGAAGGCTACGAGACGCGCATCGGCGAGGCCGGTTCGGCGCTTTCGGCTGGCCAGAGGCAGCGGGTGGCGCTTGCCCGGGCTCTCTACGGTGACCCGTTTCTGGTTATTCTCGACGAGCCCAACTCCAACCTCGATGCGGAAGGCGAGGCGGCGTTGACGGTGGCGATCCAAGGCGTGCGCGCGCGAGGCGGTATAGCCGTCGTGGTCGCACATCGTCCGAGCGCGCTTGCCAGCCTGGATCAGGTTCTTGTGATGGCGAACGGCCGTATTCAGGCCTTTGGCCCAAAAAATGAGATCTTGAACAAGATAACCCGCCCGGCGGGCGTTCCCTTGAAAGTCGTTTCCGGACTAGAAGAGACGGCATCCTGATGGCGCAACGCATGATATTCGCGGCCGATCGCACCATTCGACGCTATCTGCTTGGCGGTGTCGCAACCTGCATGCTGCTGGTTGGCGGGGCGGGGAGCTTGGCTGCCGTCACCGAGATTTCCGGAGCCGTCATCGCTTCGGGAAAGCTGGTTGTCGATTCCAGCGTCAAGAAGGTGCAGCATCCGACGGGTGGCGTTGTCGGTCAAATCTTCGTCCGGGAAGGCGATGCCGTGCAATCGGGCAAGGTCTTGATCCGCCTCGATGAGACCATCACCCGGGCCAATTTGGCGATCGTCTCGAAGAGCCTGGACGAATTCGAGGCGCGGCTGGCTCGCCTTGAGGCCGAGCGCGACGGCAAGGCAAGCATCGTCTTTCCAGCTTCGCTTGTGTCACGCCAGGATGCCCCCGAGATTGGTCGGGCGATGGCCGGCGAGCAATCGCTGTTCGAATTTCGCCGACAGGCACGCGCCGGTCAGAAGGCTCAGTTGCAGGAGCGCATTGCGCAGCTTGCCGAAGAGGTTTCCGGCTTGACCGAGCAAAGAGATGCCAAGAGCCAGGAAATCAAGTTGATCGGCTTTGAGCTCGAAGGCATGCGCAGACTTTGGCAACGCAAGCTGGTTTCGATCGATCGTATTACTGCGCTTGAACGCGATGCCGTGCGGCTTAAAGGCGAGCACGGGCAACTGACTGCGGCCATAGCGCAATCGAAGGGTCGTACCTCCGAAATCCGTTTGCAGATCATCCAGATCGACCAGGATTTGCGCAGCGAAGTGGCAAGCGAACTGCGTGACGTTCAGGCAAAGATCTCCGAGTCCGTCGAGCGCAAGGTTTCGGCCGAAGATCAGCTCAAACGCATCGATATACGCAGCCCGCAGAACGGTGTCGTTCACCAGCTCGGCGTGCACACGGTCGGTGGCGTCATATCTCCGGGCGAGCTCATCATGCTGATTGTCCCGGTGACGGACGACCTGACCGTCGAGGCGCGCGTGGCTCCGCAAGATATCGATCAGTTGACGCCAGGGCAAGGCGCGACCCTGCGGCTGTCGGCATTCAATCAGCAAACGACGCCGGAACTGAATGGTGCGGTCAGCAAGATTTCCGCCGACCTCAATGTCGATGAGAAAACAGGCACCGGCTTTTACACCGTGCATGTTGCTTTACCGCGCACAGAGCTTGGTCGGCTCAAGGGCGTGGCCCTGGCGCCAGGCATGCCTGTCGAGGTGTTCTTTTCGACCGGCAACCGCACCATGCTGTCCTATCTCGTGAAACCTTTGGCGGATCAGATCCAGCGAGCTTTCAGGGAGCAGTAGGCTCTCTCTGCGAGCCGACGAGCTGAATTCCGGAACAAGGATGCGATTTTGCCGTTTCGCCTGAAACTGGAAGCGATCCACATGTCCGTATTGACGAATGAAGAGATCGAGGGGCGGCTCAATGCCCAGCGAGAGACTCTGGCGCTGGTCGTCGCGCTGCTCGCCGGCCTCGACGCGACTTCCGAGCGAATATGGGCCGAACTGGAGGCCCGTTTTCAATTCCAGAACAATCAGGAAGACCCGGGCGCCGTGCCAAGCCGTGCTTTCGCCATTGAGAGCGCGATGATGCGGGAGTTCAAGCTGATCTTCGAGGAAGCGCGGGCACGCAAGGCGGAATGGAACGCCGAATAGGCGGTCGGAACAGATCCGTCTCTCCGGATGGATAGCAACAATTTTCCCGACCTGACGCGGAAACATTTCCGCCATGCCGGTGTTACTCACCGAGTGGGGCGCGAGGCGCTTCCTTCTCTTTGAGGCAATGATGAGCTTCGACAAGACATTGCGCCACATCCGGCTGAATGGAACTGCGGCTAACTGTGATCCGAACCGGCAGGTTACCCGGCTGAGGTCCAGACGGCCTGGCGAACAGGCCTGAGCTGTGGCGAGCAACGGCACGACCCTTCCGACGGTTCTTGTCACCGGCAGCAGCGGCTTCCTGGGGCAGGCGATCGCGCGAGGCTTGATCGACCGCTATCGCGTCATCGGCCTCGACGTCGCAAAACCGAAGCATGCCCCCGCCGGCATGGAGACGATCGAGATCGATCTCACCTCCGATGAGGGCGTGAGCAGGGCTGTGCAGGCGGCACGGGAGCGCAGCGGCGGCCGCATCGCTTCGGTCGTCCATCTTGCCGCCTATTATGACACGACCGGCGAGGACAACCCCAAATATGACGCCGTCACGGTGCAGGGCACGCGCCGGCTGCTGAAGGCGCTGACGGCGGTCGAGAGCGAACAGTTCGTGTTCTCCAGCACGCTTCTCGTCCATGCGCCAAGCCCGGAAAAGGGCGCGAAAATCAATGAGGACTCGCCGCTTGACCCGGCCTGGGCCTACCCAAGATCGAAAGCCGAAACCGAGGCGCTGATTTCGCGGGAGCGCGGCCAGATCAAGACGGTGATCCTGCGGCTCGCCGGCGTCTATGACGAAGACTGCCGGGCGGCCTTTATTGCCCAGCAGATCGCCCGCATCTTCGAGCGCTTGCCGACCGCGTATCTGTTCGCCGGCGATATCACCGCCGGCCAGCCCTATCTGCACAAGGACGATCTCGTCGATGCGGTGGTGCGCACCGTCGACCGACGCGCCGAACTTCCGGCCGAGACCGTGCTTCTGATCGGCGAAGAAGACACACCGTCATACGAGGAGATGCAGAAGCGCATCGGCCGGCTCATCCATGGCGAGGACTGGCGCACCCTGGCGCTGTCGAAGCAGCTGACGAAGCTGGGCGCCTGGGTGCAGACGGAGGTGCTCGACCAGGACACCGACATCAAACCGTGGATGATCGAGAACTCGGACGATCATTACGAGATCGACATCTCGCGGGCCAAAACCCTGCTGGGCTGGTCGCCCAGACACAATCTGCTGGAGACACTGCCGGAGATGATCCGCCGGCTGAAACAGGACCCCACGGACTGGTATGGGACCAACAAGCTCGATCCGCCGGTTGTCGCGGCTTCGGACCCCGAGATCGAGCAGGCCGAAAGGCGCCTCAAGGGACCGCTCGAGCGAAGCAAGGAAGACGTCGAAGCGGCAATAAAGCGGCATCGGTCAAGGACGCTCTGGGCGCCGATGACCAACGCTGCGCTCGGGCTGTGGCTGATCACCTCGCCAATGACAATTGGCCTGTTCGATCCCGTCACAGCCGCAATGCCACCCGCTCTGGGGCACGCTATTGCGGAGCCGCAATTGCGCAACGCAGGCCTCGGCGTCAGCGAGATCGTTTCCGGCCTGCTGGTGACGGTCTTTGCGTTGATGGGCATGTCCCGACGCTGGCGCTGGGTGCAGTGGATCACGGCGTCGCTCGGCGTTTGGGTGATGCTGGCGCCGTTGCTGTTCTGGACGACCAGCGCCGCCGCCTATGCCATCGACACGCTTGTCGGCATGCTGATCGTCGCCTTTGCGGTGATGATCCCGCCGACCCCTGGCATCAGCCGCCGCGCGCTGGCGGCCGACGACGACATTCCGCTGGGCTGGACCTATTCGCCATCGACCTTCACGCAGCGGATACCGATCGTGGCGCTGGCCTTCGTCGGCCTGTTCGTCTCGCGCTATCTCGCCGCCTTCCAGATGGGCCACGCGGATGGGCTGTGGGATCCGTTCTTCGGCCCCGGTAGCGCGCCGGTGCGCAACGGCAGCGAGGCGGTGGTGACGTCATGGGTCTCGAAGGGTTTTCCAATCGCCGATGCCGGGCTCGGCGCCTTCGCCTATTGCCTCGATATCCTCGCCGGCGCGATCGGCGACCGACGGCGCTGGCGCACCATGCCGTGGATGGTGCTCCTGTTCGGCCTACTGATCGTTCCGCTTGGCGCGGTCAGTGTGTCCTTCATCATCATCCAGCCACCGCTGATTGGCGCGCTGTGCACGCTCTGCATTCTCCAGGCCGCCGTCACGGTGGTGCTGATCCCTTACTCCGTCGACGAGGTGCTGGCGACCATCCAGTATCTCTGGGGGGCGACGAGGGCAGGCGAGCCGTTCTGGCGTACCTTCTGGATGGGCGGACCGGCGCTGTCGGAGAACCAGACGCCCGGCGCCGACCTCGACCGTCCGGTTTTCGAGGTGCTGAAAGAATTTGTCACCGGCGGCGTCAACTTGCCGTGGACGCTGGCAGCAAGCACGCTGCTCGGCGCCTTGCTGATGACCACGCCATTGCTCTTCGGCACGCAGCCACCGCTTTACTTCAGCGATCACGTCGTCGGCTGTCTCATTATCATGGTCGCAGTCACGGCCATGGCCGAAGTGGTCCGGCCGCTGCGCTTCCTCAATGTCGTGCTTGGCGCATGGGTCGCGGTGTCCCCCTTCGTGCTTGCCGGCGGTGAAACCCCGGCGATCGTGGCGGACGTTGCGATCGGTCTGGCGCTGATCGTGCTCAGCCTGCCGCGCGGCACGCGCAGTGACCAGCACTATGGCGGTTGGGATCGAGCGATTGTCTGAGCAACTTGACCTCAGCGCCTGGCAAGGCGAAGCGCGCGTGACGATCTGCAGGAGCAGGTCAAGGAAGAGATCGAATGGCCTGACAAGGCTCTGCCTGACGGGGTTAGATTTGTTCGCGGAGCAGGATCCTCGCGTCCTTGGCCGCGACGATGAACGCCTGGCGTGCGACCCTTGGCGGCTTTTCGCCGCGGATAACAGCAAGGCAGGCTGCGATTGCAGCCAGTCGCGTCTTGGACGCTGGCGTCGGCCAGTCCTTCAGCAGCACTTCAGCCGCATCGGAGACAGACAAGACAACCCTGTCACGGTCAATCCGACCGGGTTGAACGACAATTGGCTTTCTGAAACGTCTCGTGCGCACGACACTCTCCAAAGCGAGGAGTATGTTAGCCGCGTCTGATCTTGTTGGCCACCTCAAATGTTAATTGCGGGAAGGCGAGGTTCGGACAACGTCCGCAAAGGCTGTGAACGACCATGATCTATTTCACGGCCGACACACATTTCAGCGATCCCCGCATTCTGCGCATCGATCGCCGCCCGTTCGGCTCGCTGGCCGAACACGATCGAGCGCTGATTTCGCTCTGGAACGAAACCGTCAGCCCGGATGACCAGATCTGGCATCTCGGCGACTTTGCCAAGGGATCGGCCGAATTCGTTGCATCGCTGCTGTCGTCTCTTCATGGCGAGAAGCATCTGATTATCGGCAACAATGATGGCGCGGCGACCATAGAGGCTGCGGGTTGGGCCAGCACACAGCATTACAAGGAACTGACGATAGACGGCAGGTTGCTGATCCTTTGCCACTATCCTTTTCGCACCTGGAATCAGATCGGCAAGAAATCGATCAATCTGCATGGCCATTCCCACGGCAGGCTGAGCCCAGTTACACGCCAGTACGACGCCGGCGTCGACAGCTGGGATTTCCGCCCGGTCACCCTTTCCGCCATCCTTGCAAGCCGACGGCGGCACCCCTCCACTTCGTCATCCCAGGGCGGAGCAAGGAGCGAAGCGACGCGCGCAGACCCTAGGATCCATTCCGTGACGCCAGCCGAAGAATGCAGCGGGTCAGAATAAAAGCGCTCCGTAGCGATCCTTCGCGCCCCCCTTTGTCCTGCCGGACATCTCCCCCACAAGGGGGGAGATTGGCCTTCATCACTGATTTCGCCAACCACCAACCGTGCAAAAAAGGGACGCTGTCCGCGAAGCTGCCGATCTCCCCCCGTGTGGGGGAGATGCCAAGTTTTGGCAAAGAGGGCAGGACAGAGGGGGGCGCTGTCCCTCGGCGATCAAAGGTTCTGCACCGCAGCGCGCTCCAAGGTCACGGCTGGATACCAGCGTCTGCGCCCGCGCGGCGAGCCTGCCAATCCGGGCTGAACGTTCTGCCATCTGCTGCGTTCTCCCGGGGACAGGGCGCGTAGGACCGCAACATCGGCGCCCAATGGCCATAACGAGGAAGCACCGGAACGACCGATATGACCGAGCACAGAGGCACTCAGCCGAGCCAGCCAAAAGGCACCGTGATCGCATTCTCCGCGCCGGGCTGCGAGCCTCTCTACGCTCACGAGCGGGAAGCCATAGCTGCCGTCTCCCGCACCATTGCCACCCTCAAGGGGTTTGCCTTCCGGCAGGGTCTAGGCCACAGCAGCGGCAGTGGCGGGCGCTTGTACTTCGTGCCGGACGACAGCTTGCTTGCCAGCGATGCGGCACGGCTGGGTATCAACGGGCCGCAAGACCTCTTCGGCGGCGTGGTGCCTTGGCGATTCGCGACCACCAAGGCGATAACCCACGAACTGGTCGACGACCTGGCCGAGCGACCGAAGGAATGGTCAACCGGCTTCGGCAGAACTGTCGCCGCCGCAGTATTGCCTGGCTACACCGTGTTTTCGCGGCACGATGCGCTGCGAGCAGCGCAACGCCTGCTGAGGCATGGGCTGGCCCGGCTCAAGCCACCGCTTGCCTCGCGAGGCCAGGACCAGCACATCGTTCGCACGGTCGCTGACGTCGAGAGACTGCTCGAGCGATACCGCTCCCCCGACTTGGACGAGTACGGTCTGGTGCTCGAAGCTGACCTTCGTGACGTCGTCACTTTGAGTGTTGGCAGAACCGAGATCGACGAAATCATGGTCGCCTACTACGGCACTCAAACGACGACGACCGATAATGCGGGACAATCCGTTTATGGCGGGTCGGACCTCATTGTCGTGCGCGGCGGATGGGAAGCTCTCGAAGACCTTCAGCTTCCCCGCGCACTGGCTTCGGCAATTGCGCAGGCGAGAGCCTATGACGCGGCGATGGCTGAGTGTGCTGGATTTTTCGCCTCGCGGCGCAACTACGATATCGGCCAGGGTGTCGATTCGTCGGGTATCTGGCGATCCGGTGTGCTCGAGGCCAGCTGGCGCATTGGCGGCAGCAGCACGGCCGAGCTTGCGGCAATAAAGATCATGAAGCAGGACCCGGACATCCAACTGGTGCGTGCGTCCGCGGTCAAGACGTTCGGCAATACCAGCCGGTTGCCTGACAACGCTGACGTTCACTTTCAGGGAGAAGACCCCGATGAGGGTCCGATCACGCGCTATACCGTCGTCACGAATGCGTCCCGGGAGCCGCCAAGGAAAGCGGTGGGTTAGTGTCCAAGAACGCTTAGGACCAGGGAACATCCGTCGGCGGCTTGAGTTGTTCGGCATGATCCCGAAAACCAATCCGAAGGAGGAAAAAGTGATCGAGGTTATTTCTGCTCCTGAGAATGTCGCCGCATTTCGCGTTGCCGGTACCGTGACCGCGGAGGACTACGACAAGATCATCCCGACCATCGAAGAGAAACTGAGCGAACATGAAGAGATCGGCATCCTGGCCGACCTTACCGATCTGGAGGACATGACGGGCGACGCATTGCGCCGCGATCTGCAATACGGCTTGAGCAAACTTGGCGAACTCCACCGCTTCCAGCGTACCGCAGTGGTGTCCGAAAAACAGTGGATCAAGGCAGCTACCGAAATGACGGGCGCACTGTTCCCGCAGATCGAGGCGCGGGTGTTCCCGGCGGACGAAAAGACCCAGGCTCTGGAGTGGGTAGCACGCGTTCAATAGCGGCATCTAGGGGAGCGGCCATGCCAACCATCTACAACAAACGACAGAATTCGGACGGCCTGTGGGAAGTCTATGACGACGAGAGCGAGGAAGCCGTCGTGGTTGACAGCATGCCGCTTTCCGGCCTCGATGAACTCGAAGCCAATGAGGCCATTCGAAAACTCAAGCGGGGTGAGGTGACTTCCGACAACATTCCGCCGACTGCCCAGTCTGGCTGGCCTCCGACCAAAGACGGCATATAATCAATGCAAGCGTCCTGCCCCGGCGCGAGCAGGTTGCAGGGGCGAGGTTTCCAGTGCATTCTTGCTGTCGTCGATGACCACACAGTATCTTAACCACCAGTTGGAATGCCCTTATTGCTTGACGATAAGGCTGAGGATTCCGGCCGACGCCGGTCCTGACGACCGGATCTTTTGCGACGACTGTGGCGAATTTCTCGGGACCTGGGACGATCTGCTTACCGATTTTGAGAGGCAGGGCGGCCAGGATGGAGTGTTCCGTCTCGACAAGGGCCGTATCAAGCGGATCGATTGAGCCGATTGCTGGCGAAGCCATTTGCTCGCACCGCCGTCTCGCCAGCGTAAGCCTTGCAGCACCTGCGCGGCCTGAGGCGAAAAATTTCCAGCGGCTCGAATCATCAGGGAACTTGTTGCCGGCCGGCGGGGTTATCGGTCGCCTTCCCAGTTAGGGAGGCTAGCTCCAAACCTCAGCGGGAGACGACCATGGCAACTGCGAAAAAAGCTGCGAAAGCGACAACCAAGGGCCTTGAGGACCTGTTCCTCGACGGGCTGAAAGATCTTTACTACGCCGAAAAGAAAATACTGAGGGCGCTGCCGAAAATGGCCAAAAGCGCGGAGTCGGAAAAAGTGACTGCTGCCTTCGAAAAACATCGCATGGAGACGGAAGTTCACGTCGACCGGCTCGAGGAAGTGTTCGAGAAATTTGGCAAGGCGGCACGCGGCAAGACCTGCCCGGCGATCGACGGCATCATTGAAGAAGGCTCCGAGATCCTCGAAGACTATGACGGTGCTCCTGCGCTCGATGCCGGACTGGTCGCAGCGGCGCAAGCCGTCGAACATTACGAGATCGCCCGGTACGGCACTCTTGTCGCCTGGGCGGAACAGATGGGAAAGGCCGATGTCGCCGCCCTTCTCAAGGCAACGCTCAAGGAAGAGGTGGCGACAGACGAAGCGCTGACCGGGTTAGGCGAGGGTGGTGTCAACCAACGTGCCCTCCAAGCCGCCGCCTGATTCCTGTGGTGACAGGCTTGCGGAGCCCAGGCGAAGATCGCCAGGCTCCGCTCGCAAGATGCAGGTAGTGCCTTGCCGTCCGGGATTCTTGAGCCGGCGTGGCCGACTGGCCATTTGAATTAGCTTGAACCGGAATCTTCAAGAAGATTGCGCAGATGTCAGGTGAGAGAGCCCGCTATCGTTGGCATTGGCGTTGGCGTTCGGCAAGCGTTGAGTGGCCGAGCGACCCGTTTAGCGAGCCCGGTCGCGGGTGATTGGAACATCTGCCGACCAACGCCGTTGATATGCTCGGCAGGCGAAAGGGGCTGCATATGTCAAAACTTCAGGCGGTGACTCCAGAGCATCTGCAGCGGCTCAAGCTCGAGGCGTCTGCTTATTTTGGTCCGAAAGTGCTCCAAGAAGCATTGTTGCGTCTTTGCCAGGCTTGCGGACGCGATAGCCTTGACCGGTTCGAGAAGACCATGGTCGATAAGATCGAGGCAATGCGCGATGAGAGGGCCGATTTCGAGACAATGAAGGAATTTGCCATCGAACAGCTTTACGCCTGCGTTCGCGAGGTCAGTAGTTCGCCTGACATGAAACAGCCGCTGGAGGGAGCAGAAGCCCGAAGGACGCCTGGTCGGTCGGAAGAGCCGAAGACCCTGGAAGACCAGTTGCAGGCCGGGCTTGAGGATTCTTTTCCCGCGAGCGACCCGCCGGCGGTGGTGTCCACAGCGATATCCGGCGGGGCGAAAAAGCTGGTCGGGACTGACGAAGTCCTGAAAAAGCAGCGGGAAGAGGCGGCCAAGAACAACGACCGGTCATAGACGGCCGCCCGCCCAATCCGAGATTTTCCAGAACCTTATTTCGATGTCCGGAACGATCCAAACCTTCATGCATTTAGCTAGGTCTGCGTTCATCAACTCTTTCTTGCTGGGAGATGGACCATTGTCCTCCAGGGGCTACCCCTTGGCCAACCAGGAAACGGATGACGTTTCCATCGTTGACCTGATACCTGCCTTGCGTGCCTTCGCCCGCACCTTCTGCCGGGTTCCCGACGATGCCGACGACCTGGTCCAGGAGACATTGACCAAAGGGCTCGCCAACATCGACAAGTTCGAGCCCGGAACGCGTATGAAGTCATGGCTCTTCACCATCATGCGCAATAACTATTATACGCGCATCAAGGCCGCCGACAGGGAAAAGCCGGGCCTGCTTGACTGCGCCTCCGCAATCCCGATTACGGAAGCGACGCAGGAGTGGTCCGTTCAGAGCAAGGAAGTCGCCAACGCCGTCCAGAGGTTGCCGGAGCATCAGCGCGAGGTCCTGATGCTGATCGGGGTCCTTGGCGTCAGCTATGAAGAAACTGCCGAAATATGCGGTTGCGCGGTTGGAACGGTGAAAAGCCGCCTTAACCGAGCGCGTGCCAGCGTGCTGGAATACCTCGGCGAAAGTTCCTTGCAGACATTGGTGGAACGACGCAATCACCTGTCAGCAGCACAGGGAAACTTCGCAGTCGACAGGCGCCGATAGCTAGTCCTGTTTCTTTGCTTTGCATCGACGCTTCTCGACAAGCGCATTCTGCAATTGAACCGCAAGGTCGGTCAGCTGGTCGGGGACCTTTTCCTGCTCGATAGCAGTCAGCAGAGATGCAATCTTCCGGTCTATTGCCAGCCGGAGTTTCGGGCTGATGCTATCGTCGCTCGAGCGAGACATAGTGTTCTCTTAACGAATCAGTCCCTTCACCAGTGTGGTGACGGCAATCAGAGTTTGCAAGGATTCGCGCGTCCTCACAGTCAGCGCCGTCCCTTGCACAGCCCGTCCCTTGCACAGCATTGTGTATCGAAGCTGCTGGTCTCGTCGGGGAAGCCTATGCTTTCCCCTCGGGTCCTCCCGGCGCTGTTGCCGGGTGCGCTCGACATTTCGACTCTCGTGACCTCGACTGGCCACTGGTCATGATTGGCGTTTGCGGTTGCAGCAGTCAGTCTTGGGAGAGACGATCTGCGGCGTGATACTGATCGGAGTTGATCCGATTGCCATCGAGCCGGCGTTGCTCGGTGTGCTGCTTCCCAGGCTCTGCTGGACAAAGCAAAGCCGCGTTTCCTTAACCTTGTCCTTGGCCAAATCGGTCATCGCGCCGACCGCCGGAGCCTTTATCTTGACGGCAGAGGTGATGTCTATCTTGCCGCCGGATGCCTTCTAGTCCTCCTTCGGATTGTCGGCACTCACAGGTGCCCTGTCTGTTTGGTGCGCCTGTCTCTTTGACGCCCTCGTCTCTTTGACGCCCGAACAATCATTGCGCCGTAATGTTCCCTCGGATGCCACAAGAAGAAAGGCATTGCCGTCCCACAGCCGGAACGGCTTCGCGCCGTCAGCCACGACCTGCATGCCATGGGCTTCGGCGAGGCGGTGAACATCGGCACGATCCAGCGCCGTCGATCCGCGATAGGAGTAATTCAGAAGTGCTGCCGCGCCTGACGGTTTCAGAACACGCGCAATTTCCTCGAAATACCGCTCCGCCAGGCCAGCCAGCACCAGGTAGGGGAAGCTGTCGACAGCCAGCACGCAATCGAAGCTTGCGTTGGTAAAATCGGCGAGATCGAGACCAAAGGTCGGCCGCAGATCCACATTGCGCAGCCCTGCACATCGCCGACGAGCGACCGAAATCATCT
The DNA here is from genome assembly GCF_055811535.1 of Mesorhizobium sp. WSM4816. Classification (NCBI taxonomy): domain Bacteria; kingdom Pseudomonadati; phylum Pseudomonadota; class Alphaproteobacteria; order Hyphomicrobiales; family Phyllobacteriaceae; genus Mesorhizobium; species Mesorhizobium sp. WSM4816. The sequence continues at coordinate 209,289 of NZ_JBVVQR010000001.1, forward strand.
CCGGGGATATGTCGATGCCGACGATCCGGTGCGCGGCATCCGAGAGCGCGCTTTCGAAGCGGCCGATGCCACAACCAATATCCAGTATGTCCTGGTCGGGGCCGGTGAAGCCTTGCCGCTGCAACCATGCGACGATCTCGTCGGTGGCGGCGGTGAGTTTCTCCTCGTCTCCCAGCGAAGACAGTTGAACGCTCGCCGCCTGGGAAATCGTCGCCGCGGCATCAAAGCCGGCGGCCAGCCGCCTGACGACCGCGGCGTCAGTTTCCCATTCATCGCGTTCGTGGCGGACGGCGGCACCTGTTTGGCGCAACGTGGTGAAGATGTCAGGCCTGTGACGAAGCAGATCGGCGATCCGCTCCAGTCTGTCGCGTTTTCGCAGGTCGGCTGAACGCATCTCCAGCGCCACATCGGCCAATTCTGCGGCATCGACCCCGGTCTCGAAGCGCAGCGCCAGTCTGGCAATGATGGCGTCGACGCAGGCGCCGTCGGCCATGCACTCCTCGATCAGCATTTTTGCGGTCGATGCCGCCTGGGGCGATGGCTTTCGTCCGGTGGCGCTCATCGAGCCATGCTCCGCGTCCAGACCTTTCGCATTGTCCATTGGTCGACGGCCCCCCAGCCATACTTGTAGCTCTCCTGGCCGCGCAGAAAATCGAACTCCCGCGCCCCTTCACGAGCCGCTTCGGCAATCGCGTGACCGATCAGGATTGCGCCGGGACTTTCCTCGGCATAGGCCGGATCAAAACCGCCAAGGTAGGCGTAGGCGCGGTGGCGATGATGAAATCCGTAATAGGCGCCGACGACCGCATCGTCGATGGCAACAAGCCAGCATCGGACAAGACCCTGTGCGGCAAGCATGGGAAGCGCCTGCCGATGGAATTCTTCTGCAGCCGGATCGGCCAGGACGCCGTCGCCGCGCCCGGCCCAACGCGCGCCGTGAAGGCGGATCAGGTGATCGAAAAACACTTTGAGATCGGCCTGCGCCGGTATGATGGAGACGCAGCCGCGCCGGCGTGCGGCATTGTGCGCGCGGCGCAACTGGCGTCTTCGCCGCGCCGGAATGCAGACCGCGAGCGCATCGTGGCCAGCGATCGGCAGCACGGGACAAGCGGCGTGGTCGACGGGTTGATCCGCCTCCAGCGCAGGGTGCGCGATAGTGAGACCGGCAGCACCGGCCGGCAGGTCCGGTAAGATCCATTGCGACCAATTGATCGCCAGAACCCGGTCGGCGATGACGGCGGCGACAGCCGCTTCGATGCCGGGGCAACACAGGACATCCAGGTAGTCGCTCAACGAAATCCCAACCGGGAGCAGTCTCGACCCGCAAGTTGCGTGTTCCAGGTAAAGCGGTGCCAATCCCACCAGATCGTCGCCTCGCCAGACGGCGATCGTCGCCAGCTCTCCGGGCGCGAATGCGCGCCACCACGGCACCAGCCAGGCGGGGCTTTGGAACGGCGTCGCTGTCCGGCTATGCGCCCACAGCTCCCGCCAGCGCGGCGCCAGCGCCTCAAAGGCGGCCGGATCGTCGATGATCTCGGAGCGGAGCATGAAAGCCGCTCACTGCACCGCCGCCAGGCGCCTGCGGCCGGCACCAAGCCCTGCCAGCGCCTGGTAGGCGTCCATGTAAGACGAAATCATTTGGTCGAGCGAAAAGCGCCGCCGCGCCTCGGCCCGGCATGTCTCGGCATTCAGGCCGGAGGCTGCGACGATGGCCTCCGCCATCTCATGGATGTCGTTGACCAGAAAGCCCGTCTTGCCGTGTTCGACCACATCCGGCAGCGCACCGTTTGGAAAGGCGACGACCGGCGTGCCGCAGGCGAGAGCCTCCATCGCGACAAGCGAGCTGGTTTCCGCGGCAAGGCTGGGAATGACCAGGCAGCGGGCGGCGTTGAGAAAGTGCCGCTTCGCGACGAAGCCGAGCGGACCGAGGAAGCGGCGGCGCTGGTCGAGGCGCGGCTGGACTTCGTCACGAAAGTACAGCGTGTGCGTTTCGTAAGGGTAGACCTTGCCGCCGATGATCAGCCGCACGCCAGCCTGTTTTGCCGCGTCCAGTGCCAGGTGGATGCCCTTTTCCGGGCAAATGCGGCTGAGCACCAGCGCGAAGTTGCGCTTGAACTGCCGACCGCTCAGCGCATCGATATCCACGCCGTTTGGAATGGGTGCCAGCAGCCTGGCACCCGGCGGCGCGGTCCTCTGTTGGGCCATCGAGACGGCGTGAAGCCATAGATCGTCGCGGACTGTGCGCAAGGCATCGGCGGGATACCAGTCGAGCGGCAGGTGCAGGCTTACCAGGGTCGGGCCATTATCAGGCAGATAGGCATCAAAATCGATGCCGTGCAGATGAACCACGTCGATCGGCCAACGGGCGCGTGCGACTTCTATCGCGGTGCGGTGAGAGCGCTGTGCCCGTTTCTTCGCCGCATCGTCGAGCACACCTGGTTCAGCAGGCGTCTCGATGAGCACGCCCGCCGCTTTCGAGCCCTGGCAACCGATCACGATGGAAGCGTGTCCCGCGCGCACGAGTGCCTGGTCGAGCATCGACAGCACCTGCTCGGCACCGCCAACCGCATCCGGGCCGACTGGCGCGAGAGGGTAGGCGACGTTCAGGACGGTGAGGGTCATGGCCGGTCGAGCCCAAGCTCCTCATGCGCAGCGGCCGCGGCGTGAAGCCAAACCGCCGGCTCGAAGCCGAGCGGCAGCGCCTCGTAATAAAGCCTGCCGCTGTTCGGCAGCGCCAGGAAATCATAGGCAGGCGCCACCCGGAAACGTTCGATGCGCGCCGTGAACGGCGCCAGCGTCCGTTGCTGTGTCCGGTGGCAGGCCAGCATGCACTGCTTCCGTTCGAAAGCCGCTTCCGTAAGGTGCAATTCGATGCGCTCGCTGCCGGAATGACTGTTGAAATCCTGAAGGACCGCACCCTCAGGCCCGGCCGAATAGAACGCCATTTCGACGATGGCCGGTGCCTGGCGTCCGCCGCGGCGCAGCAAATGGCAGGCCGCATGGACGGCAAAGGCGGTCGCGTCATGATCGGGGTGACCACCTTCATAAGGATGCGTGCAAACGAAGCTGACATCGCGCTCGGCCAAAAGGCCGGTCAGTTCCCGTGCGAGCGAGCCAAGATTTCCGGCGGCCTGCTTGTCGGGATAACCGAGGCTGATCAGGGCCGTCGACGGCAATCCCGCTGCCGCTAGCACCGCCTCCAACTCCCGATGGCGGGCCTCGGCATAGTCCTGCCACGTCTCGAAGCCGTATGCTCGCGCGTCTTCAAGGTCTCGCGGCGCGCCATCGGTGACATGAACGATGCGAGATCCGCGCAAGCCGGCAAGATGCCCGCCGATGCCGATGGTTTCGTCGTCCGGATGCGCGACAACGATCATGATCTCAGCACCGTCTGAGCGGTGCGGAGCAGCACCCAGCAACAAGGCCGCGAATTCGGCAAGCGGTCCGGATCTGCCAGCTGCGTGTTGCATGACACACTCATGCTGCCGAAGCCCGCACCGCTCTGACCGGCGAGGCAGCCATGGCGGGAGCATAGCGGCGGGTCATCGTCGCGCAAAACTCCGCAAATTCCTCCGGCACCAGCGGCGGACTGGTGTGATGCGGCATCACTCCGCGGTGCTCCGGCGTGAAGCAGAAGGTGATGGTCACGTCGAAATCGGCAAGTGCTTCCATCTGCCGGTCGTACCAATCCAGCGCATTCGGCCTGAAACTGTCGGCCCAGGAAAGCCCGGTGCGCAGATTGGTGACGCCCAGCCGTTTCATCCAGGCGACGGCGTCGTCCAGCCGGGGATCTTCAAAGTGGAACCATTGCACCAGCCCCATCCCGGGTAAGTAACGCAGGAATTCTTCGAGCGCGGGTTTGGGCGTGCCATCTTCGCGGAGCAGGCCCATGTAGAAGTGGCGATAGTAGGAGGAGCCTTCGGCCTCGCGATGACGCGTCGTTGCCCCCCATTCGCGCGGAAGATCGTAGAGGCTGTACCATTGCACGCGCGAGGCATTGCCGAGCAGCAGTTCGGCGCTCCGACGCAAACCCCAGAGCTGCACCTCCTCCGCCCCGAAGCTCGACACGCCAACTTCGCTGACCCATACGGGAAGATCGGTAACGGTCGAAATCTCGCCGATCTTCTGCGGCCATTCCTGAATCTGCCAGAGATTCCAGTCGAGTGGGAAACCATGCACACCGACGGCATCGACATGATCGAGCACCCCGTATTGTTTCATGAGCGCCATGAAATCGGCATCGATCGGCGAAATGCCGCCCAGTATCCTGGTCACGGCCGGGTTTGCCGATGCGATCGCATCGGCGGCCAGTATTGCCATGTTGGCGAAGCGACTCCAGTCGGGGTCGAGTTCGGGATCCCAATGGGATTTGTTGTTCGGCTCGTTCCAGATCATCGCAGCTTCAATCATGAAGTGGTCCTTTCGACGGGTAGACGGCGCCGCCGCAGGCCGGCTCACCGGCGGCGCCGCAGAAATAAACCTCTTGCTCCGGGTGCAGCACGATCTCGAAGCCGGCGCTGCGCAGCATCGCCTCTGTGCAGGCGCGATTGGGAATCCACCAGTTGGTCGGGTCGTCGGCATAGCGATGCTCGATGAAATGCAGCTTCGGAAACTCCGGCCGGTCGAACAGATCGTGGGTCCAGAAAGGATAATTCTCATCGAGTGCAGGCAGTTCGATGCTGCCGCGCTGCATGGACTGGAAGATCATCAGGTCGCCGGCAACGTGCTCCCGGATCAGATCGAGAGCGAGCAGCGGGTGGCGCAGGTGATAAAGCACGCCCATGAACAGGACGATGTCGAATTTCTCCCGCAGGGCGCCAACGTCGTAGACCGAAAGCTGCTGGAATTCGATGTCGCAGTCAGCGATTTCGGCGGCGAAGCGCGCCTGCGCCAGATAGGCTTCATCGAAGTCGATGCCGAGGACGCGGCCAGCGCCGCGTCGCTTCATTTCGATCGAGTAGAAGCCGGCGTTGCAGCCTATGTCGAGCACGGCCTTGCCGGACAGATCGGCAGGAATGGCGTCGGCGAACTTACGCCATTTGATCAGCGGATAATTGCCGAGGAAATGGTCGGGGGCGGTTTCGACGCCCGCCAGTTCCATGTTGTGGAACCACGGGCCAAGGGCATCGATGCGGCGGCGGATTTCGGCGTTCGAATGCAGCATGGCTAGCCTCCTTCGCCTGGATGGCTTGGTATCTGCGCTTGCCCCGGCAGCACGAACATGAGGTTTTTCGTGTCCTCCAACGGAGTGTCGTTGTTCTCGAGCAGCCGAAGTGCGGTGCGGTAGCCGTTGAACGTGCCGACGTCGACATAGGCGGTGCCTGCCTTGACGCCGCAAGCCTCACCGCCGGCCGCCAGATAGGCGTTGATAAGTGTGCCGACATATTCGTCGCTTTGATCCCGCTCGCGCCAAAGCGCGGCAAGCTGGTGAAGTATGCGGCCCGGCATCTTGAAGGCCCCCCAGATCCAGTTCGATGCAGCGCCTTGTTGCTTGACCTGGATCTCCTTCACCCGGTCATCCCCGTCGAGAACGACGGCGTCGAAGAGTTCCGGGTGATCCACCGGGAAGAGCAAAAACGACAGCCGGTCGTCCGGCAGGCGGCAAAAGCCATCTTCCGGAAACCAGATCGTGTCCGGCAGGCCGACCAGAACCGTCTCGTCCGCCGCGACCAGCGGCGCGGCGCGGAAGATCGCGTCGCAAAGACCGACGGGGTTGGGCTGCACGACAAACAATGCGGCGGCGTCGCCGTAGCCGGCGGCATAGTATTCGAGAATGTCTGATTTTCCCGATCCGATGACGAAGCAGATCTTGTCGACACCGTTGCGCACCATGCGACGCACCAGATACTCGCTCACCGCGCAAGGACGCTCGGTCTGGCCGTCGATGCGGCTGCCGACCGGCAGGAGCTCCTTTGAGAAGCCGAGCGGTTGAATGCGGCTGCCGCGGCCGGCGGCGGGCACGATGCCCAACATCAGATTGCTTCCTTCAACGGCTCGCCCGCCGCCAAGCCCTGTCCCAAGCCCGGCAATGAATCGGACAGGAGGCGGTCCAGTTCCCTGGCGCGCTGCGCAGAGGTGTGTTCGTCCAACACCCGCTCGCGCGCCCGGCGCCGGATGGCGTCGACTTCGCTGTCGGGCAAGCCGACTGCCGCGACCACGTCGTCGGTGCTGTCCGCCAGGATGATCTCGCTGCCGGGCTGGAAAAAACTGCTCAGCCCGGGCCAGGTGTCGCTCACGATCGCCGCGCCGCAGGCTGCCGCCTCGAACAGCCTGCCCGAAGGACACCAGCCCCTCTTGGCCATCGCCTCGCGCGTCACGTTCAGCGTCAGGCGCGATGAGCAGAAGAAGGCCGGATGATCCGCAGGCGGAAGGTGCCTGACAAAGAAGATGTTTTCGCCCCACGGAAATTCATGCGGATATTGGGCGCCGCCGATGACGAAACGGCGGTCCGGCAGGCGCGCTGCCGTGCGGACCAGCAGCTTTTCGACGCCGGCCTGGCGATCGGCCGCATACGTTCCGAGATAGGACAAATCCCCGGCGAATTCAGCCCGGGGCTGGGCCGGCCGGTGTCGGTCGGGATCGACATGGCCGTAGAGAGGCAAGACTCGGCGGGCGCCCAGCAGCGTTTTCAGCGCATCGATTGCGGTTCCCCCCGTATAACTGAGGGTGAGGTCGAAATCGTGAAGGCCCTCGGGCCCGTAATAGGCCGGTCGTAGACCTTGTTCTATCCGGGCGAGCGTGACGGGGGTGTCGAGATCGTAGAAAACCTTCAGCCCGCGACAGGCCTGCTGCGCCAGGCGCGATGCCTCCACGGCGTCGGGGCAATAGGACGTGACGATGACGACGTCGGATTCCCCGATAGCCTGTTCCGCGACATGGAGAATGTCCTCCCACTCCGGATAGAGAACGACATTGCCGCCATCGAGATGGTCAAGATCGCGTGCGCCGGCATAGTACGGGGTATTGCGTTCGAAAAAGCTGACCGACCAGCCCAGGCGACCGAGCGCACGGATCAGCCCGCGCCACAGCGTCGCGTGTCCGTTTCCCCACGAGGAGGTGACGGTGAGACCGAAAATGACCATACGCATCCGGCAGTCCTCGTCAGGCGGCTTCGTTCAGTCGGATCAGCTTGGAGCCCCAGTCACCGGACACGACCGTGGTGATCGAAGCGGGGTCGATATCGAAGCGGAAACAGTCTCCCAGCGGCAAGCCGAGCACCTTGCAGACGGCGGCTTTGATCACGTCGGCATGGCTGACCAGTGCCACGGACTGGTTCTGGTAGAGTTTGCGAAGCTGCTGCATCAGCGAGACGACACGTTGCTGGACGTCCAGCATTGTCTCGCCGCCGGGCGTCCTCGCCTGCTGGCGTTGACTGTTCCACGTCAGCCAGTCGGCGTCCTGGCTCAACTCTTCGAAGGTCTTGCCCGACCACGCGCCGAAGTCGATCTCATCGAGTTCCTGGCGGATTGTAATCTTCTCGCGATTGCAGGCGATTGCGATCGGTTTTGCGGTTTCCAGTGTTCGTTCGCGCGGGCTGCAACAGATCGCCGCCAGCGGCCGCGCCGCCATGTGGCTGGCAAGGCGCGAGGCTTGTGCCCTGCCGGTTTCGCCGAGGCAAACTCCAGCCATGCGTCCGGCAAGATAGTCGCCGACATTGTCGTGCGCCGCATGGCGGATCAAGAAGAACGTCGTCGTCATTCCGCGGCATCAAGCATTGGCTCGTCCCTCCCGGCGATGAAAGACAGCGTGCGCAGGCGTGCCTTGGCATCGGTGAACTGCTCGGGCGGCGACTTCATGAAATAGCTGCAAGGGCCGGTCAGCGCCCCCGCGATGCCGCGGTCAAGCGCCAGTTTGGCGCAGCGGACAGCGTCGATAACGACCCCGGCCGAGTTGGGCGAATCCCATACTTCCAGTTTGAGCTCTGCATTCAGCGGCACGCCGCCGAACGTCGTGCCTTCCACGCGGATGTAGGCCCATTTTCGATCGGTAAGCCAAGGCACATGGTCGCTGGGGCCGACATGGATGTTGCCGGCCTCCAGGGGAACGTCGAACTGGCTGGCTACGGATTGCGTCTTGGAGATTTTCTTCGATTCCAGCCGCTCGCGCTCCAGCATGTTGAGGAAATCGGTGTTGCCGCCGAAATTCAGCTGATAGGTGCGGTCGATGCGGACGCCGCGCTCGCGGAACAGATTGGCGAGCAAGCGGTGCACGATCGTCGCGCCGACTTGGCTTTTGATATCGTCGCCGACCAGCGGCAGACCGCGCTGTTCAAAGCGCCGGCGCCATTCCGGCCGCGATGCGATAAAGACCGGTATGCAGTTGACGAAGGCGCAGCCGGCCTCGAGCGCGCACTCGGCATAAAAACGCGTGGCTTCTTCCGAGCCGACCGGCAGATATGAGACCAGTACGTCTGCGCCGCTTTCCCGAAGCAGCGCGCTGACATTCGCGACCGGCTCTTCTGCCTCCTCGATCGCATCGCGCAGATATTTGCCGATGCCGTCAAGTGTCGGTCCGCGTTCGACGCGAACGCCGGTTGCCGCAACATCGGCAAAGCGGAAGGTATTGTTGGGCGCATTGTAAATGGCTTCCGCCACATCGCGCCCGACTTTGCCCTTGGCGACGTCGAAAGCACAAACCACCTCGATGTCACCGACATGATAGCCGCCGAGATCAGCATGCATTAGGCCCGGTATCGGCTCATTGCCGCTGGCGTCCCGATAGTATGAGAGGCCCTGGACAAGGGAAGACGCGCAATTGCCGACGCCGGCTATTCCAATCCGTACCTTTTTCGATCCCACGAAACCGCCGCCATCGCTGTTGAAGGTAAGTTCCTCGCGCCGAACTGTCAGCTGCCAGGAATGTTCCTTGCGACCTGGAAAAATCACCAACCTCTATTCGGATCAAAGCTGCGCCCTGTATTTTGCGTTGCCTGGGCCGATCGAAGCCTGAGCGACGCGAGCCTCAATCGAGCGTTCGCAGCATATCCGCTTCTTTTTCCAGGATGGTGGCCACTTCCTCGCGCTCAAGATGCGTCATCATCAGGCTCACACAGCATTCGAGGTAGGTGATCGAGGCACGTCTCAGAAAGGCAGCCGCTTCCCGTTCTGCCATTTGCTCGATGTCCCTGGCGGATCGTTTTCGATGCACGGGTCCGTTCTCCCTGCCGATATTCGCCCAACGGCGAGCTAGACCGGATGTTCCCACAACGAGAAAAAGTGAAGACGCCTGTCGGGATGGTCTCACCATGCCCGAGGGCATAGCTCTCCCCGACTTCAGGCCGGCAGGTTTTGCAGTCGGCCTGAAACGGACCTCACGCTTGTCGCAATTGGGGAGATTCGATCCTCGTTACGGCTGGCCTCGAGCTCCATGAAATAGCTGATCGTCTGCATCAGGCCTTGCTTGAGTGGCACCTTTGGCGACCAGTCGAGAAGGGCTTTTGCACGGGAAATGTCCGGTTGCCTCCGGCGAGGATCGTCTTGCGGCAGTGGCAGGAATTTGAAGGCCGAGTTGCTGTGGGTCATATCCCTCACCAATCCGGCCAGTTGAAGAACGGTGAATTCCCCGGGATTGCCCAAATTGACCGGTTGGCTCGGATTGGGATCGACATCCATGAGGCGGACCAGACCCTCGACCAGATCGGAGACGTAGCAGAACGACCTGGTCTGCAGCCCGTCGCCGAAAATCGTCAGTGGTCTCTTCTCGAGCGCCTGCATCACCAGGTTCGAGACGATCCGGCCGTCGGCAGGATCCATCCGCGGACCATAGGTGTTGAAGATGCGCGCGACCCGGATGTCGGCCGTTTCGGTTCTCAAATAGTCGAAGCACAAGGTTTCGGCGGTTCGCTTGCCCTCGTCATAGCAGGCACGAGGACCGGTGCAGTTCACGTGACCCACATAGTCTTCCGTTTGCGGGTGCTGTTCCGGATCGCCATACACTTCGCTTGTCGATGCCTGCAGGAGGCGCGCATTGTTTCGGGCGGCAAGCTCAAGCAGATTGAGGGTTCCGATCACGCAGGTCCGCGTGGTGTGAATCGGGTCAGCCTGGTAGCGCGGCGGCGATGCGGCGCACGCCAGGTTGAAAATGCGGTCGACCGGCTCAGCAAGGTCCAATGGTCGGCAAATATCCTGCTCGATCAGCCGGAAACGAGGACTGTCCAGCATCGAGACGATGTTTTCCATCCGACCGGTAAGAAAATTGTCGACACAGATCACACGGCACCCGGCCTGAAGCAGTGTCTCGCAAAGATGCGAACCGAGGAAACCCGCGCCGCCGGCGACAAGCGCCGTTCTGGTCCGTTGTGTCCTTCTTGATTGCCGCATCTCTATTTTCTCCTGTCTGCCAGTCATGCTGCACTTTCGATGTTCAGATCGAGCGCTGGACGTGCCGATCTTGGCCGCGCCAGCAGCGAAACGAATTCGCGGGCTCTCGCGGCGCTTGTATGTGCCGCCAGGATCGTTGCACGCGCTCGCTTGGCCAAAGCAAGCCTGACGCGGTCGGATTGGCTGGACAGGATATCGATCACGTCTTCGGCTTGGCCCGCCGTGTTGATCGTGGCTGTCGGAAAGAAGCTGTCCAGACCGGTCCAGCGATCGCTGATGATCGCTGTGCCACAGGCAGCCGCCTCGAAGAGGCGTACGCTGGGAGACCACCCAGCCGCTATCATGGAGCTGCGCGTGACGTTCAACGTATAGCGCTGGCGGCTGTAGAACGAGGCGTGGTCCGCCGGCGGCAGGTGCTCGATGCGATCGACGTTGCTTGGCCAGACGGTCTCGGACGGGAATTGCGAGCCGGCCACGACGAAGCGACGGTCCGGCATGCGTCTTGCCGGTTCGAGCAGGAGAGCATCCAGCGCCGCCTGCCGGTCCGAGCTGTAAGTGCCGAGATAGCCAAGGTCCCAGCAGATCGGATCGGCCGTTCGGCGATGCCGCTCCGGATCGACGGAGCAGTAGAGCGGCTCGGCGCACCGTGCACCGAAGTCCGCCGCCAATCGGGCGAGTGTTGGCCCGCCGGTGAACGAGAAATAGACGTCGAAATACGGGACCTGCCGCCGGCATAGATAGTCGCAATCATCCGCGGCGAACTTGGCCAGCGTGACCGGCGTGTCGATGTCGTAGAAGCAGAACTGGCCCGTGCACAGGGACGCGACGATGTCGATGACGGCTCGCCCCTCCGGAACGAACGACCCGACCACTACGACATCGGCCTGTTGCAGACAGCCGGCATAGGTCCGACGAAGATCGTTCGTCGTTTCGTAGTAGCGCAACGTGCAGAAATCCGGGTCGCGCAGATCACGATGGTTCGCATACCACGGCACGTCGCGCTCCAGGAAGGTGACGCGATGGCCGAGCTCGTGCAGGCCCTTCAGCAACCCCCTAAAGGTCGTGGCATGGCCGTTTCCCCATGAAGAGGACAACGACAGGCCAAGAAAGACGATGTCGAGCCGCTGGGTCATTCCGCTGCCTCCACGGTGGGGCGCTCGAAATGACGCCTGAAGACAGCGTCGGCGACAGCGGCCCTTAACGCATAGGTATGCTCGGCGAGAACACGCCGAAGCGCAGATGCGCCGATCGCCCTTGCCCGCTGGGGGGTGAGGGTGCGCAAGATCTCAGTGACATCATTGCCATCGCGCGCCACCAGGATCTCTTCCCCGGGGGCCAGGAACAATTCGACGCCGAGCCAGGCATCGGTGATGAGGCATGCGCCGGCACCGGCAGCCTCGAAGACGCGCGTGGCAGGCGAAAAGCCGTTGGCGGCCATGCTGTCGCGGCTGATGTTCAGCACCGCCTTGGGGGTGACGTTGAACGCATTGTGGTCCCGCGTCCCGACGTGGCCGAGCCATGCGACATTTGCCGGCAGCTGCTTGTCACCCCAACCAGATCCGCCGAGCAGGAAACGCTGATCGCCCGAACGGTTGGCCGGATCGAGGAAGAAGGCTTCGACGCGTGCTTCACGGTCCGGCAGTCGGTTGCCGAGAAAGGCGAGGTCGCAGGCGAAACGCTTGTCCTTCGCGACCGGATGGTGCGTTTCGGGATCGAGCGCGTTATAGATCGGCACGCATTCGGCAGCCCCCAGCGCACGATAGGCCCAGACGACCGGATCGCCGCCGCCATAGGTGAGGACAAGGTCGATCTCCCGCAACGCGCGGTGCAGGGGGTGATCCGGCTCGTCGCGCAATTGGCCCAGAGTGGCCGGTGCGTCGACATCCCAGAACACTGTCAGCGCATCCGTCCGGGCGTGGTCGAGTACGGCGCGCAGCAGCGCCTCGTCCTCGAAGCCGACTCCGCTGGCCTTGACGACGATATCAGCTTCGCCTGCGCTTGCTGCCACCTGCATCAGCGCATGCGGGGTCGCCTCGTAGATGACGACGTTGCACCAGTCCGGTGCCTCGATATCGCGGTTCTTCTGCCGGTCGTAGACGTCCGGTTCATAGAACGTGATCTCGTAGCCAAGTTGAGAAAGAGCCTTCAGCAATCCACGGTAATAAGTCGCCGCGCCGTTCCAATAGGACGACAGCAGGCTCGATCCATAAAATGCAATCTTCATGCGACTGTCTCCTCTTTGGCGGTGCGATCGATGGCTTGGCGGTTCCCGCATTCGGCGAGCACGTCGAACAGCTCGTCCGCCCGGTGCCGGCAAGTGTGTCGCCTCCCGATGGTTTCGAGGCCGGATCTCACCAGGAAGGCGGCCAGGTCAGCATCGTCCAGCACGTCGCGAAGATGACGGCACATCTCGGACCCGTCGCGCGCGAAAAGAAAGTCGATACCTGGCCTGAAGAGTTGTTCGACATCGGCCCAAGGCGCCGACACGAGCGGGATGCCACAGGCGAGCGCCTCGAACATGCGGATCGTCGGGATGCCGGGCAGGCTCTCCCGATACGGGCGCCGCGGGATGTGGACGGTAACGCGGTGGGCCGCGAATGCCTTGGGCACGTCGGCATTGGCAAGCCAGCCTTCGTATTCCAGGCCGGCGGCAGCAAGATCGGCGAGCGCTTCGCGTGGATAGCGCACGCCATGAACAGTGCCACGCAGGCCAAGTTCTTCCACCGGATCGATCAGGAATTCCTTGATTTCGGCACTGCGCTCGTCATCGCCCCAGTTGCCGATCCAGATCAGATCGGCAGTCGGGTCGATCTCCGGGTGAGGCTTGAACAGGCGCTCATCCGCCGCCTCGTGCCAGGTGAAGGCACGTTTGCCCCAGCCGGCGCGAAGATAGCTTTCCCGCAACGCCTCGCCGAAGGCGAGCACGCCGTCATAATGCTCCAGCCGCAGGGCCGAGATCGCCTGCGTCGCCGACACGGCGCGATGGTGGGTGTCATGGAACAGAAGCGTGAAACCGCCTCCATTCGCCTTGGCCCCGCCGATGCGCTCGACAAGTTCCGGGTCGGTCCATTCGTGGACGATCACCACATCGGCGTCGGCAATCCAGCTTTCATGGTCGAAGGACGCGTCGTAGGTCACCGGCATCAGCTCCGGAAAATCTTTTCTGAAGCGCTCGACCGCGTAGGGCCCTTTCTCTGCCAGCAGGTTCGAACGGCTCCAGCCGTCTGCTGGCTCCAGCGCGACCGCCTGGTGCCCGCGTGCAACAAGCTCCCGCATGATGCCGCGCAGGAAATGTGCGTTGCCGTGGTTCCAGTCGGAAACGGCCGAATGAGTATAGAACAGGAACCGCATTGTCAGCGTTCCGCAACGGCCAGGGCGGCCCGATCGTAGATGTCGTGCATGGCCGCCGCTTGCCTTGCTGGTGAAAACCTGCGGGCTCGGCGTGCGGCGGCTTCGCCGAGCCGGTGCCTGTGTTGGGCGTCGTCAGAGAGACAATCGACACACCTGGCGAGATCGCGTGGATCACCGACGTCGTAGAACATGGCCGCGCCATTCCACAATTCGCGATAGGTCGGGATGTCGGCAAGCACCAGGGGTGTTGCTGATGTGGCTGCCTCCATTGCGGCAAGGCCAAATGGTTCATAAATGGAGGGCGATACGAAGATGCCGGCCCGCGCCATCAAGCGACGCACCTCGTCGTGGCAGACCGAGCCCAGAGCAACGACATTGCTGAAATTGACGCGTTGGCCATCGCCGCCCTCGATCGGCCCGGCAGCGAAGACTGGCCATTTCGTCAGCGCTGCTGCCTGGTCCAGCGTGGCTGCGTTCTTTCCTTCGTCCCACCAGCGCGCGGCGGCGAGAACCACCGGTTCGCGTCGCTCTTCCTCTGGACCCGGCCGTGTGCCGTTGCTGACAACGCTCAGGCGGGCGATCGGCCCGTAGCAGGCCTCGATCATGTCGGCATGGCTGCGGCTGGGTGCGACTACCGCATTGGCCCAATCGAAACCGCGTCTGTTGCGGTCCTTCTGCCAGGCCCATTCGCCGTCCGCAGCCCGTCCCCTGACGGCGTGGAGCCAGGTCACGACGCATGAGTGCGAGACCGCCACGACCGGGCAGGGCAGATCAAGTCCCACGGCCTGCGTCGGCGCGTTGAGATGGACGAGGTCGATCGCGTAATCGCCAACGAGCGCGCGCAGTTCCTGCGGCAACATTTCCAGATCGTCCTCCTTGCGGGTCATCCAGTCCGGCGGTGTCTTGAGCCACGCCAGGCCGGCGAAAGCCTGTGCCTCCTTCGCCTGCTCCTCCGACGGTTCCGGGCCCAGCCCGGCGAGCACGATGCTGTCGCCGCCATGAGCCAACTCCCGCGCCAGATCAAGCGCGTAGCGCCAGACGCCGCCGACGGCATCGACGGTCATCAGGATTCGCCGCGGGCGGCGGATCAGTGACTGCAACATGTCGCCTCCAACTCGGCCAGCGCGCGGGGGCGCTTCTCCTGGATATCGCTGAACGTCCGGAACGAGGCCAGATAATGCTCGTGGGCGCGCTCCCAGGCGAGATCGTCGGGCTCGCCCCAAAGCTCGCGATAGCTGGGCGAACTGGGATAGGGATAGAGCGGCACCGGCTCGTTGGCCCACACGCCGCGGTCGATGAGGTGCTTGCGCCAGTGGTCGACCAGAGCCGGATCGTCCTCGACGACGCCGATCAGATTGGCTTGGACGAACGGAACGTGACGTCGTGCATCGACCAGCAAAGCGGCCAGTTCCTCGGTGTCCAGCCGGCAACGCTTTGCCAGCATGGCCCGGCCTTCCACCGTCAGGCTTTCAAGGCCGGCTTCGATCGAAACGCAGCCGGCCGCACCAAGCAATTCCAGGAGCTCCGGCTTCCAAAGATCGATGCGGGTCTGCACGCCGAACTTGACGTCGCGATCGACCAGTGCCTCCAGCAGCGCCTTCTGCGGCAGGAAGATCTCGTCGATAAAATAGATGTAGCCGACGCCTTGCCAGATCAGCCGATCGATTTCAGCGATGATCGCATCGTGGCTCCTGCGGCGGTAGGCGTCGCGGAAATCCATCTTGGCGCAGAAGCTGCAATTGTAGGGGCAGCCGCGAGATGCCTCGACCTCCGCGCCGAAACCCAGCTGATTGTCATCGAATCGGTGGTGATGGTGCGAATGCGCGGCTATCCAATCGGACGGCCAGCTGAGCGGCGGATGATCGACAAACGAACTGGTGTGGACGCCGCCATTGCCGACAAGTTTTCCCTCGTCGAGGTAGGCGGTGTGGGGCACGGCGCTCCAATCGTCACCGCGGGCGAGTTCTGCGACGACCTCTTCGCATTCGCCGCGCACGACGACATCGACGCCCAGCTTGCGCAGCGTCGGCGCCGGCGTCGCCGAGCCGTGCGGCCCGACAGCCACTGTGCGGCCGCCGCGCCCGGCGAGGCGGTTGAGGAAGTCGGCTGGCACACGCAGCTCGGGCGGCGCGCAGCGCCAAAACAAATAGGTCGGCGCCGTGCTGACGACGGTCATGGCCGGTACGAAAGCGGCGACGCGATCGGCAAGTGCCGCGTTGTCGAGCTTCTGGATTTGCCCGTCCAGCATCAGCACCTGATGGCCGTCGGCCTCCAGCGAAGCTTTCGAGTAGCCCAATTCCAGCGGCAGATGTGGCTGGCGGCAGCCGAAATAGATGCTGTCCTCGTAGGTCCAGAACGGATTGACCAGGGCGACTTTCATGCCACGTACCTCGCTGGTTCAGGCTGGAGGCGATGACGCCGGAGCCAGTCGGCGAGATCGCGGACGCCGTCGCGCCAGGAGACATGCGCTTTCCAGTCGAGCGTCGCTTCTAACTTGCGGGTATCGGCGACAAAGAAAGGTTGGTCGCCGGTGCGTTCCCGGTCGTAGCGGATCGCGAGGTTCCGCCCGGTCAGCTCGCCGATCTCCTCGATCAGCATGCGCAGGCTGACGGCGTTGTCCGGTCCGCCACCGAGATTGAATGCCTGGCCCTTGATGTCGTCGATCCGGGCAAGTACCCCGCGATAGGCCGCAACGGCGTCGCTGACATGAAGGATATCGCGCACCTGCTTGCCGTTGCCGTAGATCGTGATCGGCCGGCCGGAAAGGGCGCTGAGCAGAAAATGGGCGACCCAGCCCTGGTCCTCCGTGCCGAACTGGCGCGGCCCGTAGATGCAGCTCATGCGCAGGACCGCGCTCGGCAGATTGTACGACTTGGCATAATCGAGCACATATTGGTCGGCCGCGCCTTTGGAGCAGCCATAGGGGGTGCAGAAATCCAGGCCGCAGGCCTCGTCTATGCCGTTGGCGCGGATGCCGGCATCGCAGGGCACGCACCGATCGTCCTCTTCGCGCACTGTGACGTCGGGCAGGCCGCCATAGACCTTGTTGGTGCTGGCGAAGATCACGGGAATGCGTCTGCCGCTGCGGCGAGCCGCTTCCAAAACGTTGAAGGTCCCGCGCAGATTGATGTCGAAATCTTCGCTTGGCTGGGCCAGGCTCGTGGTGACGGCGGTTTGCGCGGCGAGATGGAATATCGCCCTGGCATGCGCCAAAAGCGGCGCCAGCACGTCTTCGTCCCGGACATCAGCGGTTTCCACGGCAAGTTGATTGCCGTGCTTCTGCGCCAGCCAAGCCAGGTTCTGGTCGACGCCCGGGCGGCTGAGATTGTCGATGACCAGCACCGGCACCCCATCCGACAACAGGCTGTCGGCGAGGTTCGAGCCGATGAAGCCGCTCCCGCCGACAATGGCAACCGGCGCTTCACGAAAACCGTCCGGCCTCATGATACCAGTCCCCGCTCTTCGAGTTCCCGTTTCATGTCGGCGCCGCGGTCGATGGCGACCGTGTTGCGCACCCATGCGACGAACTCGTCGAGTGAATCCTCCAGCCGGTGCTGCGGCTCGAAACCGAGCAGTTCGCGCGCCTTCGAGATGTCGGCGAAGCAATTGCGGATATCGCCGGCGCGCGCCTTGCCGAGAATTTCAGGCCGATGGTCCGGCACACCCATGGCGTCGGCGAGCAGCCGGGCGACCTCGCTGATCGCATAGGCGCGTCCGCTGCCGATGTTGATGACGTGGCCGCGCGCCTGGCGTTGTTCCAGCGCCAGGCGGAAAGCGCGGGCGACGTCGCGCACATGCACGAAATCGCGTTTCTGCTCGCCATCTTCGAAAATCATCGGCCGCTGGCCGTTGGCGAGGCGGGAAGCGAAATTCGCCAGAACGCCGGTGTAAGGATTTGACAGCGCCTGTCCGGCGCCGAACACGTTGAACAGGCGCAGCGCCACCGCATCGACCCCATAGGCATCGCCGAAGATCAGCACGGCGCGCTCCTGGGCATATTTCGTCAGCGCATAGATCGAGGCGAGGTCGACCGGCTTTTCCTCGTCTGTCGGCAGCGGCGACAGGCTTTCATCCGCCGCCGACAGCGGATTCCATTGGCCGCTCTTGACGTCGCTGGCCTGCCGCCGTGCATTGTCGACGCGCCGACCGCCTGGCGTGGCATAGAGACCCTCGCCGTAGACGCTCATCGACGAGGCGACGACGATCCTCTCGACCGGATGCTTGATCAGTGCCTCGAGCAGGGTGGCGGTGCCGAGGTCGTTGGCGCCGACATAGCGGGCGATCTCGTACATGGACTGGCCGACGCCGACCTCGGCGGCGAGATGAACGGTGGCGTCGACGCCCTGCAGCGCCTCGGCGACGGCGGCGCGATCGCGAACGTCGCCTTTGATCAGGTCGGCTCCTGCCGGCAGGCTGATCGCCTCGCTGCCGTGCACCTGTTCCAGCAGCGCATCGAGAATGCAGACGGCATAACCATGTTCAACGAGTTCCTGGACGACGTGGCGGCCGATGAAACCGCACCCTCCTGTAACCAGTATGCGTTTCACGACAACTCCTTACGCAGTTGGCCTTGGCGCCCCGAACTGTTTGGCAAAAGGTTTGTTCCCTCTGCTTCAACAAAGATGGTTTTGGCGAGGCTGCAACCTGCGGTGAACGCATGGCGAACGAGCCTTGGGCGATGCGCTGGAACATTGCAGCTTCTTTGGTGTTAGGGGCGCTCATCCGGTCCGTGGGCGGCCCGTGGGCGCAAGCCAGGAAGCCACACGCCTGCAAGGTCTGGATCAAAGGAGGTTCCAATGTCTGAATCGAAGACAACCACCAATCATGACGAGATCCGCCAATGGGCCGAAGATCGTGGTGGCCGACCGGCGGTTGTACGAACCAGGGGCGAGGGCGGCATCTTGCGGATCGATTTTGGCGAGCCCGAGGAGAAGCTCGAACCCATCGAATGGGATGAGTTCTTCCGGATTTTCGACGAGAACGATCTGACTTTTCTTTACCAGGACGAATCCGGCTCCGGAAAAAACAGCCGGTTCAACAAATTCATCGACCGCAAGAACGGCTGAGGAAGCTGCTAACTCAGCGTTGTCGGGTAGCCCCTTAGGGCGCGCCTCGCGTTCTGATAGAGGACTTAACTATAGATCGCTGTTTTCGCCTACTTTTCAGACTGTTGGGAAACCAAGCTCAGTGCAGCAGGCTGGTTCCGCCCGATCCGGCAATGTGTCGCATGATGCCGTTCAGCCAGTCTTCGGTCGATACACCGGGCCGCCGCCTGTCGATCTCGCCGATGGCGCGCTCCAGTGTTCGCTCGACCAGCCGATCGGAAGCACCAACGTCGCCCAGAAGCAGCCGCGCCGCGAGCCTGAGCTTCGGCAGAAGTGAAAACACGTTGTCCGACAAGTTCACGGCAGGGCGACCGGCAAGGGCGGATTTTTCCGGAGGGAACAAGGCATCGAAGACGGCGTAGCTATCCGACGATTTTCGAAGATTGCTGGCGTGGCGGAGACGTTCGGGAATGACGATGTCCTCGTCACCGCTGAAAAAGACGAAGGGAACGCCGCGGCGCATCAGTTCGTCGGCGATCGGAAACACCCGCCGGCCGTTGAGATTGACGTCGAGGATCGCGGCCTCAGCCACCTCGGTATGCATGGAGGCGTGTTCGACCGTCGCCGCAGGGCCAAGCACGACCGCGCCCATTTTGCCGAAATATCGTGCAAGATCGCCGGCCAATACCCAATCGTCTTCGACAATCAGGATGCGCACTCCTCGGAGATCGCGCACCTCATCGCCCTTTCTTCGAGCGGGATTTGCAAGTGTCCGCACGGGCCTGTTCGGAATGTTCCTGCAAGGCTGCCTGCAATCGCTTCGCCAAAACAAGCATGCGCGGCGGAATGGATTCGTTTCCCGGCAAACTCAGCAGATCCTCGAAGCGCAACGACGCTCGTCTTGTCAGCTTCATTTCAGGTGTGCGCTTTGACATTGGAGTTCCACAATAATCCCGACTTTAACGCCGTCTGCACGGACTTGTTCCGGCCCTCGCGCACGTTATATGCTGGGCGTTGCGTTCAGCCCGGACGTGGGCTTTGGGTCGATTTGGCGGCCTTGTCGTCTAGGCTGTTCAACCGAGGGCTTGCGGTGACATCTCAGGTGAAGAGATTTCCAATTGTGGGCGTCGGCGCGTCGGCCGGCGGCATTCCTGCAATGGAGGGCCTGTTCAAAGGCATCACCGGCCAGCCCGGCATGGCGTTCGTCATCGTCACCCATCTCAGCCCCGAGCGCGAAAGCCTGCTTCATGAGGTCGTCGGACGTTACACGCAACTCCCGGTTGTCGTCGTCGAGGACAGCACCACTGTCCTGTCCGACCACGTCTATGTGATGCCGCAAAACGTCGTTCTCACGATCGAGCGGGGAGTGCTGCACCTGCGGCCGTCCAACGTGCTCAGCCGCGAGCGCAAGCCGATCGATATCTTTTTTAGCGCGTTGGCCGAGGATCAGGGCGAATATGCGGTTGGCGTCATTTTGTCGGGCGGCGATTCCGATGGCACGCTTGGCGCCAAGGCGATCAAGGAGCGTGGCGGACTGACGGTCGCCCAGGCTCCCGACGGCTACGGTCCGCGCAACCCGGACATGCCGAAAAGTGCGATCTCCAGCGGGTTGATCGACATTGCGGCGCCGGCGGAGGAGATCGGCGCGAAGCTCGAGGGGTTCGCCCGCAGCTTCGACATGCTGAACGGGGTTGCCGGAGGCGGCGAGCACGAGACGGCAGAACTGGGTCGGCTCCGCGACGAGATCTACGGCATTCTGCAGGGCCAATCCGGCCACGATTTCTCAGGCTATAAGACCAAGACATTCCTGCGGCGCATCAAGCGGCGCATGCAAATCGGACAGCTTGATTCCATTGAAGAGTATGTTGAATGGCTGAAGAAGGACCCTCGCGAGGTGGCGAACCTTTTTCGTGACCTTTTGATCAACGTCACCGATTTTTTCCGTGATCCCGACGCGTTCAAGCTGCTCGAGGAGAAGGTCGTACCACAGCTGTTCGAGGGCAAGACCGCCAGCGACGCCGTCAGGATCTGGGTGCCTGGCTGCGCCACCGGCGAGGAGGTGTTCTCGATCGGCATGCTGTTGCGCGAACACATGGAGACGCTTTCGGTTGTGCCACGCGTCCAGATATTTGCGACCGACATCGATGAGCCCGCGCTTGCGGTGGCGCGCGCGGCGCGTTACCCGGCGGCATTGCTGCAGGGCGTCTCGCCCGAGCGCAGGCACCGTTTTTTCAGCAGCGACGGCGAGAGCCACGTGCTTGCCAACGAGGTCCGGGAGCTGTGCGTCTTTTCCCCTCACAGCGTCGTCCGCGACCCGCCGTTTTCACGCATGGACATGGTTTCATGCCGCAACCTGCTGATCTATTTCGGTTCGGACATCCAGAACCGGGTGATTCCGATCTTCCACTACGCGCTGAAGCCGGGCGGTTATCTTTTCCTCGGCACGTCCGAAAGCGTCGGCCAGCACGACAACCTCTTCGCCACCGTCGACAAGAAGCAGCGCATTTTTCAGGCGCGGGAACATGCCTCGCCACACATTAGGCTGCCGATGCTGATCGGCGATGGCCGTTCAGGCGCCTTCCTGCCTGAAGGAACGGGGCCGAACAAGCGAACCGCCAGCTATCCGCTTCGACAGGCGGTCGAGGCACAAGTGCTGGAGCGTTTCGCGCCGCCGCATGTCGTGGTGAATGGCGACGGTGACGTCGTCTACTATTCGGCGCGGACCGGCCGATATCTCGAAGCGCCGCAAGGCATTCCGAGCCGGCAGGTGCTGACTTTGGCCCGCTCCGGGCTAAGGCTCGACCTGCGCGCGGCATTGCGGGAAGCCGCCACGACGCGCCGCACCGTCGTGCGGGAAAATGTCGTCGTTGACGAGGACGACGAACAGGCCCTGTCGATCAAACTCACTGTCGAGCCCCTGGCGGAACGCGGCAAGGGCGAACGGCTTTATCTCGTCCTGTTCGAACCGACGGGGCCGGTGCAGGCGCGGTCCGATGTTGGGCCCGAAAACCGTAGCAGCGAAGGCACTGCCGATCTCGAGCGGGAGCTGCGCGAAACCCGGGAGCGACTGCAATCAACGATCGAGGAGTACGAAACCGCACTGGAAGAAGTGAAATCCTCGAACGAGGAACTGGTCTCCGTCAACGAGGAGGCGCAGTCGACCAATGAGGAGCTTGAGGCCTCGAAGGAGGAGATGCAGTCGCTCAACGAGGAGCTCAACACCATCAATTCGGAACTGACCAACAAGATAGAGGAGCTCGACCGCGCCAACAGCGATTTGCGGAATCTGTTCGAGAGCACGAAGATCGCAACCATTTTCCTCGATCGCAATCTGGTGGTGCGGACCTTTACTCCGCCGGCCTCGTCCTTCTTCAGCCTGCGTCCCTCCGACGTCGGCCGGCCGCTGACCGAGCTTTCGAGCCAGCTCGACTATCCCGAGCTGAAACAGCACATCGATGCTGTCTTCGAAACCGGAGAGACCCTGAACCATCATCTGGCGCGCGACAACCAGGGCCGGTTTTATATGGTTCGCATCAATCCCTATCGCGACAAGGACGACAGGATCCAGGGCGTCGTGGTCACGCTGGTCGATGTCACCATATTGGCCGAGACGGAAGAGCAAAACCGGGTGCTCATTTCGGAGCTGAACCACCGCGTCAAGAACATGCTGGCGGTGGTCGCCAGCATCGCCAACCGCACCCGTGAAAGTTCGGAATCGAAGGAAGAGTTCGCCGAAGCGCTGATCGGTCGCCTGCACGCCATGTCGCGGGCTTACGGTCTGCTGTCGAAGGAGCGCTGGAAAGAAGCTTCGATCAACGAACTGCTGCATCAGGAGCTCGAAGCTTTCAGCATTGACCGGTTCGAACTTGACGGCGCTGAAGTGAAGCTTAGCCCGCAACAGGGCCTTTCCCTCAGCATGGCCATTCATGAACTGGCGACCAACGCCGCCAAATATGGCGCGCTGTCGAAGCCCGAGGGCAGGATCGTGCTGAAATGGTCTGGCGAGGGCGATATGTTCACGCTCGCCTGGCGCGAGAGACACGGGCCGCCGGTCAGAAAACCTGAAGTTAGCGGATTCGGACTTTCCCTGCTGCAGGGTGAGATCGGCTACCGGCTTGGCGGAAACGTCGAGACCACCTTCAACCGTGACGGCCTTGAGGTCCAGATCACATTCCCGATGCTGCGCAAGGAGACGCCGTGACCGACCCGCTGCGCGTTCTGGTGGTCGAGGATGAATGGCTCATCGCCGAGGACGTCGCTGCTTGTCTGCGCGATTCGGGACATCAGGTGATCGGCCCGGCCCCTTCGGTGGCGGCGGCCCTTCGTCTTATCGGCGAAAATCCTGTCGACGTGGCGCTGCTGGATGTTCAACTGCATGGCGAAACGAGCCTGGCGATCGCAGAAGAATTAAAAATCCGCCATATTCCGTTCGCGTGCCTGACCGGCTTTGGGCCGCGCGATGTTCCATCCGCGTTCGCCAACGCTAGATTTGTTCGCAAGCCGGCAGATCAGGCGGCCATTCTCACAGCCTTGGCGGAATTGGTCCCGACGTCCTAGCTCGTTTGCCCTTCAGTCCAGCGGCTTTTCGGTCGGTCGCGGCGTGGCGCCTTGCTGGCGCGGCCGGCCGGCATTGCGGTTGGCCACCGGATTGTCCAGCGGAGCGGTCGAGGGGTTCGATGTTCCCGCGCTTTTCGGCGTTGGTGGCTTCGCTCCCGCATCCGTATCGTCAGCGTCCCGGCTTGGACGTCGCAAGCCGGCGGCATCTGCCTGCCGGATGGCCGGCTTCGATGTGGTATTCTTGTTCGTCATGGTGTCTCCTTCCTGCTGCGACGGAAACAACGGAGGCTTCGTTCACCGCTCGCAGCCCTGCGTGTCAACCGCCGGCACGGTGCGAAGTTCCACGACCTGCCGCTGGATGGGAACCATTTTCGATACTGGCTGTTCGGCTCGCAGGAAGGAGCCGGACATGGAGCGACGTAACGCCATACTTTCGCTGGTGATAGCAGCGATCATCATCGTCGGCTTTCTCATCGGCTTTTTGTATGCCGATATGGGCTGGCGCACCTCGCCACTCGAAAGAGCCCAGGAGCAAAACCAGGGTGGGAACGCCCCGGCCGACACCTCGCCTGCCGCGGGCATCGAAAAGAACCCCCAAGAGAATACCGAGATGCCGGATCAAAAATAACCGCGATCTTTCCGGCAGGAACCGGGCAAGCTGGATGGTCTTGCCAGAACCAATGGCTGTATCGCTGGTGATATCGGACTTACGGTGGCTGCTGGTACCCGGCTGCCAACGCAGCGGCCTCTTCGTCCGTCGTTGAAATCTCTCCTGCTGACGTAAGCGATTTCTGGCATTTGCGTATGGGAAGCACGGCGTGCTCAGTCTCCGGAGACGAGAGCCGGCCGATCCTGCTGCTTCTTGCCAACGCATCTTGATTGGCCCTTGCTGCGAGCCACTCCGCCCGCTCCCGCGGCAAGCCGATAAGGCAAATACCAGCGAAGTGCGCCGGCACATCCACGGTCGTATCGAACACGGCCCATGTGTTGGTCGGTTCCTGAACGGGCAAAAACCTCATAACAGCTCCTGCTAATATATAGCACGAACTTACGGACGGAGCACTGTTCCGGCATCAATCAAACGAAGGAGAATTTGTCGTTTCGCCGCGGGGCCTCGGCAAAACCCTCAAAGTGTCAACTGGCCTTGGGAGCGCTGCTCGGGACCAGGAATCCACCCTTTAGCAACTCCAGGGCGTCGAGCGCCTCCTCATCCAGCAAATCTGTCAGAGCCACCCCCTCCGCGAAGACAACCCTGTCGTCGTCTATATCGTAGACCTCCCAAAGCCCTTCCTTGTTCCGTCGAATGGCGTGCCGATGCTCCATAAGCAGACGCTAATCGAGTCGCGGAAATGGTGGGTAGAGAAAATCAGCGGCAGGCGGACATTAGCAGTGGAAAACCTCAGCGCTCTGACCCGTGATGCATGCGCAAGTCAAGGCTATGCCGGCCACGCTCGATCCGAGGGGACCGTATCGACCACGAGCAAATAGCCAGGTTGAGAATCCGTTTGACGCTCATTGCGGACAGTCGGGCTCTGATGTAATTTAGGGATCGATCAAGTGAGGAATATACCGCTGTCGCGACGGCTTTTCTCTCTTTTCTGTCTCGGCAGATAGCATGCTCTCTAACGGACCTTGGCACTGCAAGCTGTGTTCTTGTGGTCGCCAGGTAACGACGGTTAAGGGATTTGCCATGCTCCGACGTTGCGGCTTCGTTGCGGCCTTGATGCTCGCAAGCGTCACGACTTTCGACGCTTCTGCAGTCGAACGAAGGGTCGCCTTTGTAATCGGCAACTCCGATTACCAGGAAATCTCGGCCCTCAAGAACCCGGCCAAAGATGTGGTGGACGTGTCCAACACGTTTCGAGCGGCTGGTTTTGATGTTTTCGTCGCGAGCAATCTTACAAAGCTGCAATTTGAAGATCAGTTCCGCAACTATCTTGCCGCCGTGGACGGCGCGGATGTGGCTGTCGTCTACTATTCCGGCCACGGCTTTCAGATCGGCGGCGAAAATTTCCTGATCCCTGTCGATGCCTCGTTGAAAGATGCGGCGGACGTCGAGGTCCAGGCAATCAAGCTGAACGATGTGCTGCAGCAGATGCGTTCGAAATCGAAGATCCAGGTGATCATCCTCGATGCCTGCCGCAACAATCCATTCCCTCGCAAGGACTATTGGCTCAGGGACCAGCTTCTTACTGCCAGCGGCACCGGACTTGCGCAAGTAAGAAGCTCACTGAATACGCTGATTGCTTTCGCCACCGAACCCGGCGCGGTCGCCTATGACGGCGCCGGCGACCTCAGTCCTTTCTCATCGGCGTTTTCTCGTCGCGCGCTCGCCCCGAACCAGGAGATCCGCACGGTCATGTCGGCCGTCCGCCGGGATGTGGTTGAGGTTACCAAGGGCCTGCAGGTTCCCTGGGAGAACTCGTCGCTGATCGACGAAGTCGTTCTGATGCGTCGCATCAGCCGCCCATCGCTGCCGCCGGTATTGGAGAAAGTCGTGCTGTCCGGGGCAGGCCCCATCGATCTGGACCTCCCGGAACCGGTCCAGGTCGATGGCGGGACGATAACCGTCAGCATCGAAAGACCACCCGCCTTGGGACGCCTGATGCTGGACGGCAAGGTCATCGAGGCGGGAGACCTGATCCAGGGCAAGGATCTGCCGCGTTTGCAGTTGGATGTCCCCAAGGGAACTGGCGAGCCGGAAGAGATGGATATGCTGGCCTACGCCGCACGCGACAGTTGGGGCGGCGAAGCCAAGGGCATGCTGGTGTTCCGGGTCAAGAGTGGCGAAGGAGCCGAGGGCGAACAGGTGATGGCCTCGCTCGAAGCCGAGCAGAAGCAGCAGGTGCTGCAGCGCGGCATTCATGTCACCGGTGCGGCCGAGGCGATCGAGAACCGGGGCGGGGGCCGCCCCGGGCGCGGCGGGGCCCGGGGGGCGGGCCAACGCCCGCCCCCCCGCCCCGGGCGCGGCGGGCGCGGAATAGAAAAAAAAAAAAACACACGGGCCA